>SXQZ01000040.1 GCA_005792725.1 Actinomycetota bacterium | reverse complement strand
GGAGGTCTCCTCGTCGCACGTCCATCCGAAGACGTTCGTGCCGAGGCACATCGGGGAGACCATCAGGTCGGTGGATCCGAAGCGGCGGCGTTCAGGCATGCGCCTAACCTAGCCGGTCATCGCCCGGTCGTGGCCGGACCGGCATGGAGCGGGGGAGTGATCAGGGTGGCCCGGAATCGCCCCCCGGGGGCTGCCGTCGGGTGTCCCGGCCCATCGGATGCGCCGGTGCGGGGTGCCCGGGCATCCCGGGGCACCCCGCACCCCGCGGTCCTACTCCGACGTCCAGCCCTGCGTGGAGTGGCTGCCGTCGCAGAACGGCTTGTTCGCGCTGAGCCCGCACCGGCACAGGGCGACGATCGGGTTCAGGTCGGTGAGCGGCTCGCCGTCCTCGCCCGCCAGGGTGAACTCGCCGCTCACCAGAATCGGGCCGTTCTCCTTCAGGCTGATCTCCGCGCCGTCTGCCATATGGGTCTCCTTGTGGTGGTGTCCGATCGCAAGCATAGGCAGGGGTCCTCCCGGATTCGCCGGGGATCGCCCGTTTCCCCGTCGCCCGTCCCGGCCGGCGGGCTAGCGTGGGCCGCATGCCGGCTCCCCGCCCGTCCGCAGGGCCCGTGCCCCGCTCCTCGCGCACCCGGGCCCTGACCCTCGGGGTCGCCGGGATCGGCGTCTTCATGGTGGTGCTCGACAACCTCGTCGTCACCACGGCGCTTCCGGTCATGCGGGTCGACCTCGGGGTCTCGGTCACCCAACTCGGGTGGGTCATCAATGCCTACACCCTGGCCTTTGCCGCCCTGCTGCTCACGGGCGCTGCCCTGGGTGACCGGTTCGGTCGGCGCCGGGTGTTCGCCATCGGGCTCGCCGTCTTCGGCCTGGCCTCCATGGGGTGCGCGCTCGCCCCCGACGCGGCCTGGCTCATCTTCTTCAGGGCCGTACAGGGCCTGGGCGCCGCCCCGGTGCTGCCGCTGTCACTCACGCTGCTGGCCGATGCCTTCCCCCCCGGCAAGCGCGGGCTGGCTATCGGCCTGTGGTCGGGCATCAGCGGACTGGCCGTGGCCGCGGGCCCGGTGGTGGGAGGGGGCATCGTGGATGCCCTGTCGTGGCAGTGGATCTTCTGGGTCAACGTGCCGATCGGACTGATCGGCGCCGGCGTCGCCATGCTGGCGCTGCGCGAGTCGCACGGGCCCGATACCGGCATCGACATCCCGGGGGTGGTGCTGATGGGCCTCAGCGTGCTCGGGATCGTCTACGGCATCGTGCGCGGGAACGAGGTGGGTTGGGGATCGGTACAGATCCTCACCGCCCTGATCGGCGGAGCGATCATGCAGGCGCTGTTCATCTGGTGGGAGTCGCGCACCACCAACCCGATGCTGCCCATGAGCCTGTTCCGCAACCGGGGTGTCAACGTCGCCAACGCGGCGTCCGTCTGCCTGTACTTCGGCCTCTTCGGGGCGGTGTTCTTCCTCGCCCAGTTCCTCCAGACCGTGCAGGGGGACAGCCCGCTGATGGCCGGTGCGAAGGTGCTGCCCTGGACCATCATGCCCATGTTCATCGCGCCCCTCGCCGGCGCAATGAGCGACCGCATCGGCCCCCGCCCCTTCATGGTGACGGGCCTCGCCATGATGTCCGGGGCATTCCTGTGGCTGGGGCTCATCACCGAGCCCACCATCACCTACTGGGGGCTCGTCGGGGGCTTCCTGCTCGCCGGCTTCGGCATGTCGCTGGTCTTCGCCCCCGTGGCAAACCTGCTCGTGATGTCGGTCCCGCTGGTCGAGGTCGGGAAGGCGTCCGGCTCCAACAACACGGTGAGGGAGGTCGGAGGGGCCCTCGGCATCGCCGTGATGACCGCCATCTTCACCGCGAGCGGCTCCTACGCAACGGGTCAGGCCTACGTGGACGGCCTCAACCGGGCCGTACTCACCGGCGCGGCCGTTCTGCTGCTGGGCGCCATCATCGCGCTGGCAGCGCCGCCCCTTCGGGCCCCGCGGCCGGGAAGCGCCCCCGCCCGCTGAACCTGCCGCCTCGCCCGGGCCGCGGCACCTCACCCGTGCCATAGCCCCGATCCCCGCCCCCCGGTGCCAGGCACCTCCGCCGGTCGGGCTCACCCCCGTCCCGATGCCCGGGGTGTGGTCCGTGCCCGGCACCGGGGGGGGGCGTGACGCCACGGGTTCCCGGGGGCACGGGCCCTTGAGTTCCTTCGCTGCCGGGCACCGGGGGGCGGGGAGGTCGCGCGGGTCAGGTGCCGGGCACCGGCGTATCCGGGGTTGCGGCGGCGTCCTCGGCCTGCCAGCCGTGGATCGACTTCCTCAGGCGCCAGTACTGCCACATGCCCCACACGATCTGGGTGCCCAACGCCACGCCGGTCCACACCAGCACGCCTGCGGTTGCGTAGTGGGCGTCCATCCCACCGGCCACCAGCACGCCGATGGCAAGGCCCTGCACGCCACCGATTCCACCGGGCAGGGGCACCAGCGAGCCCACCTGCCCGATGAAGTAGGCCATCAGCATCACGGGGAGGGCAATGGGCTCGGTGACCGCCGCGATGCCGAGGTAGAAGGCCACGAAGTCGAGGCCCGGGTTGGACACCATGCCGCCGATGGCGGCGGGGCGCCGGAGGAGGCGCAGGGCGTCGTAGGCACCGGGGGGCAGCCGGTCGCTGACATCGCGCAGCAGCTGGCGGGGCCGGGCGAAGCGCCCCGTCAGCGACGGACGCGCACCGGGGTCGGGCGGGACGAAGGCGCGTCCCCGGCGTGCGAAGACGAGGATGGCCAGCACGACCCCCAGGGCGATGGCCGCGGGTACCCACGTGATCGCCCCGTGCAGGTCACCGGGGACGAGACCCGCGCCCAGGAGTACGCCCAGGACCATGATCATCACGATCATCACCGTGTTGGACAGCACCAGGAACGCAGTGGTCGTGCGCGAGATCTGCGCGGCCGTGAACCCGGCGCGGGCCAGGGCCCAGAACTGGACGGCGAACCCGGTGGCACCGCCCCCCGGAAGGGTGTCGCCCAAGGCTAAACGGGAGGTGGTCAACTGCATGCTCTCCCCCAGGGACAGCGGCCGTGCCGGGGCGTCGGCTCCCAGGGTGGACATGCGTGCCGCCGCGCCGTAGACGGCCCAGAAGAGCAGGACGTACCCCCCCACGGACAGCACCTCGAACGGCACGGCCAGCGCGACGAGCAGGGGGTCGCCATCCGCGACGTCCTTCCAGATGCGCGGCACCAACTTGAGGATGCAGGCCACGATGAGCAGGAGGACCGCGTAGGTGACCACCCGCTTGAGGAGCTGCCGCAGGGCGGCGCGATCCATGCGGCGCCAGGCCATCGGATCGATGTGCAGGCCCTTGATCCGCTGGGGGATGAGGCGCGTGAGGCGGGGCACGGGGCGACCCTACTCCCCCACCCCCGGCCGGTCTGCGACTATTCGGACGGATGGCGCGTCCACCCCGCCCATGAGCAGCGCGGCCGCGGACCGGCAGCCCGCGCGCAGCGGCCTCGTGCTGCTGGTGCTGGTGCTCGGGGCGGCGGTGGCCAACATCAACACCGCCATCTCGAACGTGGCGCTGCCCGACATCGGGCGGGCCCTGGATGCGAGCAATGAGCAGCTCACGTTCATCACCGACGCCTACCAGGTGGGCATCGCCGCCACGGTGGTGTACCTCGGCGCCGTCGGTGACCGCTACGGGCGCAAGCGCATGCTCATCCTCGGCGCCGCGCTCTCGGTGCCGTTTTCGATCCTGTCGGCCTGGGCGGGAAGCCCGTCGCTGCTGATCGGTGCCCAGATCCTCACCGGTATCGCCGGCGGCATGCTCTACCCCACCACGCTCTCACTCATCCGGCAACTGTTCGGCGGGAAGGCGATGACCCGGGCGGTGGCGCTGTGGGCCGGCGTGGGCTGCGGCGCCACTGCCCTGGGTCCCATCGCCGGGGGCGTGCTGCTCGAGCAGCTCTGGTGGGGTGCGGTGTTCCTGATCACCGTTCCCTTCAGCATCGCCGTCGGCGTGCTCGCCTGGTTCGTCATCCCGAAGGCCGCGGGCGAGCACGCGGATACCGTCGATCATCCGGGCGGGGCGCTCTCGGTGGTCATGATGAGCTCACTCGTCGTGGCGATCGTCCTGTCGCCGCAGGGAATCACCCCGACGGTGCTGGCCCTCTTCGGCATCGCCCTCGTCACCGGGGCCCTCTTCGCCTGGCGCGAACTGCGCACCGATACCCCGATCTTCGACCTGCGTGCGGCGCGCGTGCCCACGTTCTGGGCGGCGTTCGCCGGGGGCTTCGCGGCGTTCGGCGCCCTCGTGGGCGCGCTGTTCATCGGACAGTCATTCACGCAGGACGTGCTGGGGCGCTCACCCCTCGAGGCAGTGCTGATGACGCTGCCCATGCCCATCCTCATGGTGGCGATGGTGCCGGTCACAAACCGCACGATGAACCGCCTGGGCACGAAGTTCACCCTCGTCCTCGGGCTCTTCGTCATCAGCATCGGCTTTGCCCTGATGCTCGCCCTCTGGCATCCCGGGGCCGCAACCTTCTGGGTGCCGTTCGCGTACGCGTTCATGGGCCTCGGGGTGGGGCTGGCAGCCGCCCCGTCCAGCCGGGCGCTGAGCGACTCGGTGCGGTCCTCACGGGCCGGGATGGCGTCGGCCGCGGCCGACCTCACCAAGGACATGGGCGGCGCCGTCTTCCAGGCCCTGCTCGGGGCGCTGCTCACCTTCGCGTACGCCGACTTCTTCACGAAGGCCTTCACCCACCTTCCCCCCGCCCAGGCCGACGCGCTGTCACGGCAGGCAGCCACGGAGATCTCGGCGTCGTTCGGCGGCGCCGAGGCCGTCGCCCGCGACATCCCCGGGGCCGATGCCGCGGAGCTCATGCGCGGGGCCCAGGAAGCCTTCACGCATGGCAAGACGGCGGCCATCGCCATCGCCCTCCTGGCGACGGTGCTCGGGATGCTCATCGTCCTCGCCTTCTACCCGCGCCGGGAGCGCGAGGAGCAGATCTTCGCGGACATCGCCCAAGCCGACAGCACCTAGCCCCGGCGCAGCGCGGCCCCCGGGCCCGCGCCCGGCCCCAGGGCGACCGGGCGCCTGCGCGCCATCAGGATCAGCCCACCCGCGCCCGCCAGGCACAGGAGGGCGAGGAGCGGCGCCAGAACGGTGAGCTGCCGTACCGTCGGCGCCTGGGTCAGCGCACCGCCGAGGTCCTCGAAGATGCGCACGAGGTCGTCGGTGGATGTGGTCTGGGTGAACACGCCACCGGTCTGGGTGGCCATGGACGCCAACGTCACCGCGGGCGCAGGGCGGTCGGGGCGTCCGGGGTCATCGCCCAGCATCACCGTGTAGAGCGGAACGCGCATGTCACGGGCGCGCTGGGTGGCCTCCTCAGGTGTGACGCCGACATTCCCCGCACCGTCGCTCAGCAGGAGCAGGCGCCCCGCCGACTGCCGGGGCGTTGCCGGCAGCGGGTCGAGCACGCCGGCACCCGCGAGCGACCCCAGGCCCGTCACCACGGCTGACCCCAGGGCCGTGCCTTCGCGCACCTCCATGGCGGCGAGGGCCGCGCGTACCGCCGCCCGGTCGGGAGTGGGCGCCACGCGCACCACAGCCCGGTCGTTGAAGGTCACCAGCCCGACCCGCACCTCATCCGGCGCGGCGTCGAGGAACGTACCCGCGGCCTCCCGGGCCGCATCAAGGCGGCTCGGCGGCAGGTCCGTCTTCCGCATGCTCTCGGACGTGTCGATGGCCAGGACCACCGCCCCCTGGCGCCGCTCCTCGGTGCTGTCCATCGCCGGACGGGCCAGCGCGATCGGTCCCATCGCGGCCGCAATGATCGCCAGGCCCAGCGCGATGCGCCGGTAGGCGCGTGCACGCGCGTCCGATCCGATGGCCATCACCCGGGGGTCGGCGAAGGCACGGGCCACCGTGGCGCGTTGGCGCTCCCAGACGACGGCGAGCACCACGAGCACGGGAACCGCGAGCAGGCCCCACAGCCACATGGGCGACAGGAACATCACAGCCGCGGTCCCACGCGCCACGCGGCCGCGCCCGCCAGCACCAAGAGCAGCGCCGCCAGCCCCACGGGCCAGGCGGTGATCTCCCCCATCACCTGCCGGGTGCCGATGAACGTGCCGAGGTCCTCATAGACCGTGCGCACGGACTCGGCGTCTCCGCTCTCGAACGCCGCCCCGCCAGTGATCTCGGCAACCGCCGCCAGCGAGACGGGGTCGGGCGGCACGGCACGGCCATCGGGCAGCACGCCCCCGGCGGTACCGAGGGCCACCGTGTACACGGGCACACCGGCGTCCTTGGCCTGCTGGGCCGCATCCTCGGGCATCGTGCCCACGGTGTTGGCGCCATCCGACAGCAGCAGGATGCGCGCACTGCGCAGGGCCGGGGCCCCGGACGGGGTTGACCGGATGGCCTCGACCGCCGACATGATCGCCTCGCCCGACGCGGTGGCGCCATCCGCCACGAGGGTGTCAAGCGCGCGCTTCAGGGCTTCCCGGTCGGTGGACGGCGGCAGCAGAACGTCCGCCTGCCCGTTGAACGCCACCAGCCCCACCTGGAACTGGCGCGGCACCTGATCGGCGAACGCCTTCGCGGCATCCTGCGCGGCACGCAGCCGGTAGGGCGACACATCGTCCGCGGCCATCGAGCCGGAGACGTCCACGGCCAGCATGATGGTGCCCTCCTCGCGCGGCACCGAGATGACCGCCTCGGGGCGCGCCAGGGCGACGGTGAACCCGATGAGGGCGAGCACGAGCAGTGCGCCGGGCAGTCGGCGGGTCCACCGGCGCGGCGGCGCGGCAAGGGCCACCAGGTCGAGGTCGGCGAATGGAACGGCGGCGGCGCGGTGGCGGCGGCGCCCGCGCCACATCCACCACATGACCCCGGCGGCGCCGGGCACCAGCAGCAGAAGGGCCCACGGGCTCGCGAAGCTCATGATGCCCGCCTCAGCGCGCGCACCGTGCCGAGCGCGCGCGCGAGGTCAAGCAACCAGTCGCGCTCCGGCTCCATCACGACGTACCGCGCACCCGTGCGGGTGATCATCGCGTGGCGCCGGCGCGCGGCGGCATCGACGGCGGCGGCGAACCGCTCCTGGAACCTGGGGTCGGAGGTGTCCACCAGCAGCGTGCGACCCGTCTCGACATCACGCAGCGGGATCACGCCCACGGGCGGGATCTCCCGCTCGCGCCGATCCCGGATCTCCACGACGACCACGTCGTGCCGACGCCCGAGACCACCGATGGCGCGCTCAAGCCCCTCGGCCCACGGCATGTCACTGATCAGCACCACCATGCCCCGGTGGCGCGCCACGCGGCCCACCAGCCCCACGGCCCGCGTGAGGTCGGTGCGCCCCTCACCGGACGGCACCACCGAATCAACCGCCGCCACCGCGTTGATGAGCCCGCGGCGATCGCCGCGGGGCGCATGGATGAGGTCGAGGTCGCCGTCGGTGGTCACGGCCAGCCCCAGCCGGTCACCACGTCGGCGCAGCACGACGCCAAGGGCGGCCACGACCTCCCGGGCCTGCGCGAGCTTGGTGCTGCCGTGGGTTCCGAACGCCATCGATGGGGACATGTCGACCAGGGCCCAGGTGGTGAGCACCGGTTCGAG
>SXQZ01000039.1 GCA_005792725.1 Actinomycetota bacterium | reverse complement strand
GCCGGCCTCGCCGGCCGGGCCGTTTGGGTTGGGGGAGTCCATCCGCGGCCGCGCCGCCGCAGGTGACCGGGGCGCAGCGACCCGGACGGCGGCGGCCGGGGGTGCATGACGTCCCCGCGGTGCCCCGGGACCGCGATAGGCGCGGCGCGGTCGGGCACGAAGACGCGTGCCGGATGCCCGCCGCGCGACCGCGCCACCCGGGCTATCGCTAGGGTGTGAAGGGTGTTCTCCTTCCGCCGTGCCATCGCCCGCCGGGTGCGCTTCCTGCTCCTCGCCGCGGCCATGCTCCTGGCCCCGACCGCCCTCGCGGGCGCGATCCCCGGGGCGGGCCTGATGGCCACCGTCCAGGGGCCCGGCGCCACCGTCCGCGCCGACCAGCCGGTGACCGTGCGCGTGACGCTGGCCAACCCGACGCCCAACGACATCACCGTGCCGGCGTGGGAGACCCCCGCACGCGGCGTCGCGGGTCCGATCTTCACGATCACCCGGGATGGGGTCCCCGTTCCCTACGCGGGAATGCTCGCCAAGCGCGGGGACCCGGCACCCGGCGATCTGGTGGCAGTCCCCGCGGGCTCGTCGCGATCGTGGGATGTCGATCTCGCCGAGGCGTGGGTGTTCACGGCGGGGGGCACCTACACCGCCCGCTTCGACTCGCCCGCCGTGGCCGCGCCATCGGTCCCCACCGTGCTCGAGGTTTCCGCGCGCGTGATGCCCCCGGCAGCGTCCGTGAGGGGAATGACGACACGCGTCGGCGCGCGCTCCATCACGTACGTGTCATGCGGAAGCCTCCAGCGGCAGGCCCTGCCCGCGGCGCTCACTGCGGCCGACGTCTACGCCGCGGAGGCGGAGGCCTACTTCTCGGCCAGGCGTTCCGGGCAGCGCTATGTGACGTGGTTCGGTGCACATGAACCGGGGCGGTGGCTCACCGTGGCCGATCACTTCGACCGTATCCATGCCACCACGTCCGATGCGAGCATCACCTTCACGTGCGCCTCACCGGATGACTGCGGGGGCGCCTATGCCTACGTCTTCGCCTCCCAGCCGTACGGCATCTACCTCTGCCAGCTCTTCTGGGACGCCGCGGTCACGGGCACCAACTCCCGGGGCGGCACCCTGATCCACGAGATCTCGCACTTCACCGTGGTCGGGGGGACGGGCGACCTGGTGTACGGCGAGGTGCCCGCGGCGAACCTCGCGGCGGGCGACCCCACCCGGGCCGTCCGGAATGCCGACAACCACGAGTACTTCGCGGAGAACACCCCCGCCGCCACCGACACCGGCGGCGCCTACACCCTGAGCGCCGACTCGCTCGACTTCGGCAGCGTCACGGTGGGCACCACGACCACCCGGACCATCACACTGACGAGCACCGGGGGCGGGCCCGTCACGATCAGCGCCGTCGCCCCGAGCGGCGCCGGGGTTGCCATCTCATCCGATGCATGCAGTGGCCGGACCCTCGCCGCCTCCGCCACCTGTGCAATGGCCATCGCCTTCCGGCCGGCCGAGGGCGGCGCACGCACGGGAACGATCGTCATCACCTCGGATGCGCCGGCGGCTCAGGCCTCGATCACGCTGACCGGCAGCGGGGTGTTCCCGGTGCCACAGTTGTCGTACCCGGCGGCCGTGGGCACGGTGGGCACCCGTCTCTCCATCGCGCCCGTGGAGTCCCATTCGGGCACGCCCGCGTTCGCGATCGGCGCCCCCCTGCCGCCGGGGCTCGCTCTCGACCCGGCCACGGGAGTGATCAGCGGCACACCCACCACCGCCACCCCACGCGCCGCCTACCCGATCAGCCTCACCGATGCCGGGGGTGGGGTCACCGCGACCGCCGCCCTCACCATCCAGGCGGCGCCCTCACGCATGCGATCCGTCAGCGTCAGGGTGCGAACGCTCATCACGCCAACCCGACTCGCGGGCGTGGCCGGCCTGCGTGTGCCATCCGGGGCGAGGGTCACCATCGGCAAACCGCCGCCCGGTCTGTCGCGCACGGCCGCGGGTGTGCGTGCGACGCGGGCCGGGACCTACCGCCTGGTCATCACGGTCGTCCCGCGCAAGGGGCGATCCACCTCGCAGACCATCACGCTCATCGTGAAATAGGACGGCCCCACACATAGGGTCGGCGCGTTGAAGCGGGCGACCGGGCTCGAACCGGCGACCCTCAGCTTGGGAAGCTGATGCTCTACCAACTGAGCTACACCCGCGGGTCCCCGCAAGGGTAGCGCACCACCCGACGCCGTCGTCGGGTGCCTCCGCACCCATCCATGCGGAGCCCGCAGGATCCCTGGGCATCGCGCCTGTGGCGCGGGGGGAGGGCACCTACATCCGGTCGGGGGCCTCCACGCCGATGAGGCCGAGCCCGGTCGCGATGACGGAACGGGTCGCGCGCAGGAGGTGCAGGCGGAAGGCCAGCACATCGGGGGGCTCCCCCACCACCCGGCAACGGTGGTAGAAGGCGTGGAAGTCGCGGGCAAGGTCCATGAGGTACGAGGCGACCCGATGCGGCGAACGCCGGTGCTCGGCCTCGCGCACCGCCTCGGGCCATCCGCAGAGCGTGAGCAGAAGGGTGCGCTCGGAGGGGTCGAGGTCCGGCGGCGGACCGGCGTCGCCGGGCTCCCCGGGCGCCTGGGCGAGGATCCCCGCGATGCGCGCGTGGGCGTACTGCACGTAGTACACGGGGTTCTCGTTGCCCTCGGCGCGGGCAACGTCGAGATCGAGGTCGAAGGCCGTCTCGTGACTGCGCTGCACGAGGAAGAAGCGGGCCGCGTCCACGCCGATGTCGTCCATGAGTTCACCCATGGTGACCAGCGTGCCGGCCCGCTTGCTCATCCGCTTGGCCTCTCCGCCCTCGGTCAGCGACACCAGCTGGACGATCGGCACCTCGAGGATGCCGGGGTCGTAGCCTCCCGCCGCGACCACCGCACGCAGGCGCGCGATGTACCCGTGGTGGTCAGCACCGAGCACGTCGAGCAGGCGGTCGTCCCCGCGGCCCGCCTTGTCGAGGTGGTATGCGACGTCGGCGGCCAGATACGTGCTCGAGCCGTCCGAGCGCCGCAGCACACGATCCTTCTCGTCACCGTAGGCCGTGGTGCGGAACCAGAGGGCGCCCTCGTGCTCGTAGGCGTCCCCCGACCCGATGAGCGCCTCGAGGCCGCGCTCGACGGCACCGCCTTCGTGGAGGGTCGTCTCACTGAAGAAGGCGTCGAAGCGCACGCGGAAGCGCTCGAGGTCGCGCGTCATGGTCGAGAGCATGAGCGCCTGCCCGCGGGCGGCGAAGAAGGCGAGCACCTCGGCATCCGGCGGGTCCACGCGGTCGCGGTAGGCGTCGCCGACCTCGTCGCGCATCGCCTCGGCGATGCCGTTGACGTAGTCGCCCTGGTAGCCCTCCGCGGGGACCTCGACCGGAAGGCCCAGCAACTGGCCGTAGCGGGCGGCGACCGAGGCCCCGAACAGCTCCATCTGGCGGCCCCAGTCGTTCACATAGAACTCCCGGGTCACATCGTGGCCGGCGTACCCGAGGATGCGCGCCACGCCGTCGCCGTAGGCGGCCTGGCGGGCGTGGCCCACATGGGGCGGCCCGGTCGGGTTGGCCGATACGAACTCGATGAGGATGCGCTCGGGGGGGTCGGCCTGCCCGCGCCCGTAGTCGTCGCCCGCCTCGGCGATGGCCCGCGCGGCCCCGGCGAACCACCGCGGGCTCAGCGTGAGGTTGATGAACCCCGGACCCGCGACCTCGGCGCGCTCGATGTACCCGGCAAGGCCGTCGGCCGATGCGAGGGAACCGGCGATCGCCTCGGCGATCTCACGCGGGTTGCGCTTGGCGGCGCCTGCGAGCGTCATCGCCACGTTGGTGGCGAGGTCGCCGAACTCCGCGTTGGCGGGTGGCTCAAGCACCACCATGGCGGTGGCCGTGCCCGCGATCCCGGACGCCTCACGCGCGAGGGCCCGCGACAGCGGCGTGATGGGGCTATCCGTCGGCACGGCGGGCGATGCTAGCGCCCCCCACCCGCGCGCGGGTAGGGATGCCCGGCGAGGTCGGCCAGCGCGCGGTACACCTGCTCCGCGAGGACCACGCGGGCCAGCTGGTGCGGAAGGGTCAGCGGCCCGAGTGACATGCGTTCGTCGGCCTCCGCGACGAGCGCCGGGTCCAGGCCGATGGCCCCACCGATCAGGAAGCAGGTGGGCCCGCGCTCCTCGAGGCGGCGCCCGACCCAGCCCGCGAAGGCCTTGCTGCTCGCCGGTGGGGTACCGCGCGGGTCGAGCGCCACGAGGTGCGCCCCCGGCAGGACCTTGGCGCGCATCCGCCCGCCCTCGCGCCGGAACACGTGGTCATCGCCGCGTTGCACCGCCTCGGCCGCCACCTCGTCCACCCGGAGATCCGCCATCCGCGCGACGCGCTCCTCGAAGTCCGCTCCGGCATCGGCGAGGGGCGGGCGCAGTCGCCCGACGACCACGAACTGGATGACGCGGCTCACCCGGTTACTGTAGGTCCCGGTGAGTGACCGCATCGCGATCATCAGTGACGTCCACGGCAACCGCCACGCCCTCGAGGCCGTCCGCCGGGCCATTCGCCAGGCATCCATCACCCGCATGTGGTGCCTCGGTGACATGGTCGGATACGGGGCGCATCCGGCGGAGTGCCTGCGGGTGTGCGTGCAGGAGTCGGAGCGCTGCCTCGCCGGGAACCACGACCTCGCCGCCGCCGGTCGCGAGCCCGTCGAGTCCTTCTCCGCGCTTGCCCGGACAGCGATCGAGTGGACGCGCACACGCCTCGACCGCAACTCGCTCGACCGCCTGATGGCGCTCGAACCGCACGACATCGCCGACCCGGTCCCGCTGTTCCACGCGAGCCCGCGTGACCCCGTCTGGGAGTACGTGATCACGGGCGAGCAGGCGCGTGCCGCGCTCGACGAGGTCCCGGCCCGCATCGTCATGATCGGGCACACCCATCTGGCGGGTGCCTGGCGGCTGGGGGACGACGGTCGCCTTGACGGCGGGCTCGTGCGCGGCGAGGAGACCCTGTCCCTCGCGACCGGGCGCTGGCTCATCAACCCCGGATCCGTCGGCCAGCCGCGTGACCTCGACCCGCGCGCGTCATGGGCCATCCTCGACCTCGGCGCTCTCACGCTCAGGTTCCGGCGGACCCCGTATGACGTCCCGGGGGCGCAGAACGCCATCCAGGCGGCCGGCCTCCCCGCCGATCTCGGCGCGCGCCTCGCGGAGGGCCAATGAGCGCCTACCTCGACCACGCCTCGGGATGGCCGCTGTCCGACGAGGTGCAGGACGCAATGGCCCGGTGGACCCGGCATGTGGGCAGCCCGATGTCGCTGCATGAGCAGGCACGGGCGCCCGCGGATGCGATCGAGGACGCACGGGACGAGGTGGCGGCACTCACCGGGTGGGCGCCGGAGGCGGTCATCTTCACGGCGGGCGCCACCGAGGCCCGCAACCTCGCCATCAAGGGTCCCCTCGGGGCCGCGCACCGCGTGGCACCGGTCATCGCGGCGGATCCGCTCGCCCACGCCTCCACGCTCGCGGTTGCGCGGTCGGCCACGCGCCACGCGGGCGCGCTGCGACTGGCCGGCGTGGACGGTCAGGGGCACCCCGCTCCCGGTGACGTCACGCGCCTCGCCGCCGGAGCCGATGTCGTGGTGATCACCCACGGGCAGGCCGAGGTGGGCACCATCCGCGACGCGGCGATGCTGGTGGCGCGCATCCGGGACGCCGCGCCCGGCGCCGTGATCGTGCTCGACGCCGAGGAGACCGCCGGGCTCGTGCCACTCGACGCCGGCCTGGGCGCCGACCTCGTGGTCATCGGCGGGCGCTCGCTCGGCGGACCCGCGTGGGCCGGGGCACTGCTGGTGCGGCCCGGCATCCACCTTCACCCGCTGATCGAGGGTGGCGTCGAGGAGGGCGGCAAGCGGGGCGGCCCCCACGACGTGCCGGCCATCGCCGCCCTTGCCATGGCGGCCCGTCTGGCCCGGCCCGCCATGCGCGACCGCGTGGCCCGCATGCGCGCGGTGGCACACCGACTGGCCAACGGACTCCTGTCCGTGCCGGGAACCCGTCTCAACGGCCCCCCGGTCGATGAACGCCTCCCGGGGCACGTGCAGGTATCGACCGCAGGCGTGACCGGCGAGGCCGTTGCCCTCGCAATGGCCACACGCGGGGTGGCGGTGTCACCCGGTTCGGCCTGCGCGTTCGGTGCCGGGAAGGCATCCCCCGTGCTGGAAGCCATGGGCCTCGGGGACGACGCCGCGCGGTCGGCCGTGCTGCTCACGGCCGGGCCCGGCACGACGGACGCCGACGCGGATTCCGCCATCGCGGCGTTCGCGGCGTCGGTCGCGGCGCTGCGGGCCATGGCGCCCGGATGACGGGCGCGCCCGATCGTACCGTGGATGCGCTGGGGACCTGGTGCCCGGTGCCGGTCTCGATGGTGCGCCGAGCCCTCACCCGCATGTCCCCGGGGGAGGTGCTCGAACTGCTGGCGGACGACCCGATGGTCTTCCTCGATGTTCCGGCGTGGTGCCACGACGCGGGGCATGAGGTGCTCTCGATGGAACAGCGGCGCGATGTCATCACGACGCGCATACGCGTCGGACGGTGAGGCCGGTCAGCCGTCGGCGGCGACCGCCTCGGCGATCATCATCCGGTTCCAGGTGTTGATCCCGGCGATGGTCAGCACCAACTGCACGAGTTCATCCCCGGGGAACGCGGCGTCCGCGGCCTCCCAGACGGGAGCCGCCCCCACGTCGCCGGCGCGGGCCAGCGTCTCCGTCCGCGTCAGCAGGTCGGTGAGCGCGAGGGCGGCGCACTCGCGCGGGTCGAACCGCCCCGAGGCCTCCCAATCGGCCGTGGCCGCGATGTGCTCATCATCCAGCCCCACCCGGCGCCCCGCCTCGGTGTGCACCTCGACGCAGTGGCGGCAGTTGTTGAGCCGCGAGGCCCGGAGCTTCACGATCTCGGCGAGGGCGTGGTCGGGATGCCCCGCGCGCGTCAGCCCCGCCAGAGCGCGGTAGCCGTCGGGCGACTGGGCCTTCGTTCTGAGGCGCCCGCCCGTCATGCGCGTCAGGCGAAGCGGTACGCGATGAGGGCGATTCCCACCACCAGACCGGCGATTCCCAGTCCGAGGCCCCACCACGCCATCTTTCGGCCGGAGATGGCGTCACTGTCACCGATGTCACGGAGCGCGAGGGCGCCGAAGATGATGGCCAGCGTGGAGCACACGACCGGGAACACGAGGATGCCCACGATGCCGAGGACCAACGCCGCCGTGGCACGGCCGGACCGCTGCCGGGGCGCGCCCGGGTCCGGCGCGGCCGGAGGCGGGGGCGGCGGGATCTCGTCGCCTCCGGGCTCGTCGGTGCCGGCCACCCCTCCGTCACTGACGTGCTCGGTCCACGCCCCGCCATCCCACCAGCGCAGCTCGTGGCGACCAGACGGGTCGGGCAGCCATTCCTGGGGGTGTGTGCTCATCCGCGCGTGATCCTACGCGCCCGCATCCAGCAGCACATCGCCCGTCATCGCCGCCGGGGCATCCCAGCCCATCAGTGCGCAGGCGGTCGGTGCCACGTCGCCCAGGCGACCCTCGCGCAGCGGCACCCCGGGGCGATCGATCCACAGCGGCACGGGGTTCGTGGTGTGGGCGGTGTTGGGGCTTCCGTCCGGCTCGATCATCACCTCGGCGGTGCCGTGATCGGCGGTGACCAGCAGCAGGCCGCCCGCGGCCGCGACGGCCGGGCGAATGTCCGCCATGCACCGGTCAACGGCCTCGATTCCCCGAACCGCCGCCGCGACGACACCCGTGTGGCCCACCATGTCCGCGTTCGCGAAGTTGACGACCATGAAGGCGTTCCCGCCCTCCCCGAGCGCGCCGACCACCGCGTCACGGATGCCGAAGGCGCTCATCTCCGGCGCCTCGTCATACGTGGCGACATGCTGCGGGCTCTGCACCAGCCGGCGCTCCTCGCCGTCGAACGGCTCCTCGCGCCCCCCGTTGAAGAAGTACGTGACGTGGGCGTACTTCTCGGTCTCGGCCACATGCAGTTGCCCGTGGCCCGCGGTGCTGACCGCCTCCGCCAGCCCCTGGCGGACGTCCTGGGCCTCGAAGGCCGCCGGGTACGTCCAGTCGCGACGCAGGCGGGTCAGCGTGGTGATGCCGGGCAGTGGCGTCGCAGGCCCGCGGTCGAACCCATCGAAGCCCGGATCGCCCAGGGCCTGGGTGATCTGCCGGGCGCGATCGGGGCGGAAGTTCCACACCAGGACATGATCATCCGGGCGGATTCGCCCGTGCGACGGATCGCCGATCACCCATGGCACGATGAACTCGTCCGTGATCCCGGCCTCGTAGGACCGGCGGATGGCCTCGGACGCGAGCGCAGCGCCCTCGCCGCGCCCCGCCACCATGGCGTCGTACGCACGCTGCGTGCGATCCCACCGGTGGTCACGATCCATGGCCCAGTAGCGTCCGACGACGGTCCCGATGGTCGCGCCGCGCTCCTCGAGGGCACGGACCGCGGGCAGCGCCGAATCGGGCCGGGTGTCGCGGCCGTCGGTGAAGGCGTGCACGACCACGTGCTGCACGCCGGCCGTGCGCGCCGCGTCGAGCAGGGCGACCAGGTGACGCTGGGTCGCGTGAACCCCGCCGTCCCCGATCAGGCCGACCAGATGCAGGGTGGCACCCGCCGCGGCACCGAACGCGGCGGCGATGGCCGGAACCGCGCCCAGGCCACCGGGGGCCGTCACCGCCTCATCAATGCGAACGAGCATCTGCGGGACGCGTCGGCCGGCCCCGAGGTTGAGGTGACCGACCTCGCTGTTGCCCATCTGGCCGTCCGGCAGGCCCACCGGCAGGCCGCTCGCCTGCAACCGGGTTGCCGAACCGCCGGCGGCGAGCGCGTCGAGCACGGGCGTGCGGGCGAGGCCCACGGCGTGGCCGGGGCCCGGGGGCGCGATGCCGACGCCGTCAATGACGACCAGGCCGAGGGGGCCGCCGACGCGGGACCCGGTCACCCGGCGGCCGCCACGATGCGCGCGAACTGCCCGGG
>SXQZ01000038.1 GCA_005792725.1 Actinomycetota bacterium | reverse complement strand
CTCGTCGCCCTGGATGTCGGTGAGCACGATGAGGTCGTCACCCTCCTTGATGAGACCCATCGCGAGCCCGGCGACCGGGCGAACGATGTTCACGCCGGCATCCAGCAGGGCCAGGCTCGACCCGCAGACCGATGCCATCGACGACGAGCCGTTGCTCTCCAGCGTCTCCGACACGAGCCGCAGGGTGTACGGGAACTCCTCGTCCGACGGGATCACGGGGAGGAGGGCGCGCTCGGCGAGCGCGCCGTGGCCGATGTCACGGCGCTTCGGGCCGCGCATGAAGCCGGTCTCGCCCACGCTGAAGGGCGGGAAGTTGTAGTGGTGGATGTAGCGCTTGGTCGTGGCACCCGAGAGATCGTCGATGCGCTGGGCCTCCTTCATCGTGCCGAGCGCCAGAAGCGTGAGCACCTGGGTCTCGCCGCGCGTGAAGAGGCCGGAGCCGTGCGTGCGCGGGGCGATGCCCGTGTCGCACCAGATGGGACGGATCTCGTCGGCCTTGCGGCCATCCGGCCGGTGCCGGTCCACCGCGATGCGGCGGCGGATCGTGCGCTTGATCAACTGGTCAAACGCCATCGAGAACTGCGCCTTCTCCTCAGGGGACGGATCCGCGCCGATCACCTCGGCCTGGGCCGCGGCCTTGGCAGCGGCCACCTTGTCACGGCGCTCCAACTTGCCCTGCTCGAGCGTGGCCTCCTCGATCGCGGCGAGGGCGGTCTTTTCGACCTCGGCGAGCACAGCCGGGTCCACGACGCGGGGGGCAACCTCCCACTTGGGCTTGCCGGCCGCCTCGCGCAGGGTGTCCTGCACCTCGCAGAGCTTGCGGATCTCGTCGTGCGCGATCTGGAGCGCCTCCAGGAGGTCGTCCTCGGACACCTCGTTGGCGCCGGCCTCGACCATCGAGATGGCATCACGGGTACCGGCGACCACGAGATCGAGCCGGCTCTCCTCCAGTTCCTGAATGGTCGGGTTGATGACGAAGTCGTCGTCGAGCATCCCGATCCGCACGGCTCCGACCGGGCCGGCGAACGGCATCTCGGACAGCATCAGCGCGGCAGACGCCCCGTTGATGGACAGGATGTCGAACGGGTTGACCTTGTCGACGGACAGCACGGTCGTGACGACCTGCACCTCGTTGCGGTAGCCCGCGGGCCACAGCGGCCGCAACGGACGGTCCGTCATCCGCGCCGTGAGGATGGCGCGCTCGCTGGGGCGGCTCTCGCGCTTGATGAAGCCACCGGGGATCGCCCCCTTGGCGTACATGCGCTCCTCAACGTCCACCGTGAGGGGGAAGAAGTCGGCCCCCTCCCGTGCCTCGCGGGCACCCACGGCGGTGACCAGCACGACGCTGTCCCCCGACCGCACCAGAACCGAGCCGTTGGCCTGCTTGGCGAGCCGCCCGGTCTCGAAGATGATCTCCTGGCCGCCGATCTCGGCGACGACGCGTGTCGCGTCAGGTCCATTCTCAGACATTTCGTTCCCCATCCCTTCGTGCCGTGCCCCCGGCACGGCTCGTCATGCGGCACCGCCATCGGGGCGGTCCGCCGTCACGGGCGCGCCTGGCGCCCCGGTTGGCCTACCTGCGCAGGCCGAGCGAGTCAGTCAGCTCGCGGTATCCGTTCAGGTCCTTCTTCTCCAGATAGCTCAGGAGGCGCCGGCGGCGGCCGACCATGGTCAGGAGGCCGCGGCGTGAGTGATGATCCTTGCGGTGCACCTTCAGGTGCTCCGTGAGCTGGTTGATCCGCTCCGTGAGGATCGCGATCTGGACCTGGGGCGAGCCCGTGTCCGTGTCGTGGCGGCGGTGCGGCGCCATGACGCCCGCCTTCGTGTCCTTGTCCAGCATGTCCATGTGCTCCTGGTCCGGCCGCGGGGCAGCCGTGGCCGCACCCGGGTCAATGTGACCCGAGAGGGTATCAGGCCCCCGCCGCGACCTCGCGCGTGCGGTCGATGTCCGCCCCGATCTGCACCAACAACTCGTCGGGACTGGGGAAGCGCCGTTCGCCCCTCAGCCGCTCGAGGAACTCCACGCGCATGCGCTCCCCGTACATGTCGCCACCGGCGTAGTCCAGGACGAACGCCTCGACCCGCAACGGCGGGTCGGCGCCCGCCGGGAAGGTGGGCGCATAGCCCACGTTGATGGCGGCCGCGTACCTGCCGCTCCCGAGAACGACCCGCCCGGCGTACACGCCCCGGCCGGGAAGCGCCACCCCGGTGGGCACGGCCACATTCGCGGTGGGCAGTCCCATTCCCCGTCCGCGCTGCTCCCCCGGCACCACCGTGCCCTCGACCGAGTGCGGGCGTCCGAGCAGCGGGACGACCTCGGTGACGTCCCCCTGCGCGACCAGCCGCCGCACGCGGGTGGACGACACGGGCTTCCCGTCGGGGCTCACGACGGTGGACGGGCTCTCGATGATCAACCCACGGGCCCGGCCCAGCCGCTGCAGGTACGCCACGGTGCCGGACCCGCCCTGGCCGAACCGGAAGTTGGACCCCACGACGATGCTCTCGGCGTTGAGCGGCGATGACGCCAGCATCTCGGCGAAGCGGTCGGCCCGGATTCGGGAGAAGGCCGGGGTGAACGCCGCCACGAGCAGGGCGTCGGCGCCCAGCGCCTCGATCATCTGAGCCTTGACGGCAGGTTCGGTCAGGACCGTCGGGGCGAGTTCAGGGCGCAGCACGGCAAGCGGGTTGGGCTCGAACGTGAGAACCATCGACTGCAGGCCCCGCTCCCGCGCCCGCTCGATGGCGCGGGCGATGATGGCCTGATGCCCGAGGTGCACGCCGTCGAACGTCCCGATCGCGACGACCCGGCGCTCCCCACCCAGGGGCAGGTCGCCCATGGACTGGTAACGCTTCATCCGGTCAGCACCACCGTCGGGCGCACCACCCCGGACCCCGCCTGCCCGACGGCGAGCAGCCGGCCGGCGGCGACCAGCGCCACCGGGCCCTGCGCATCCCCGTCCGAACCCGGCACCGCACGTCCATGTGCCACGTCGTCGGCCGCCGTTCCGTCGAGATCGACCCGCGGGAGGTGACCGAGCACCGACAGGGGGTCGGTCCCGCAGCCCGGGCCCACCGCCTCGGGCGGCACGGCGTCATGAACCGAGAGGGAACCGACCTCGGTGCGGCGCAGCGACGCGCAATACGCACCACAGCCGAGGGCCTCGCCCAGGTCGGTCGCGAGCTGGCGTACGTACGTGCCCGCCCCGCACCGGAAGGTGACCTCCG
Source organism: Actinomycetota bacterium (assembly GCA_005792725.1). GTDB lineage: Bacteria > Actinomycetota > Thermoleophilia > Miltoncostaeales > Miltoncostaeaceae > SYFI01. The sequence goes on along the minus strand of SXQZ01000038.1, from coordinate 3,272 downwards.
CGACGCCGCTCATCGGGTCGTAGGACATCAGATCGGCGCGGTCGACGACGATCGTACGTACCGGGCGCTCCACCTCACCGCCGCGCCGCGTGATCGCATACAGCCGCTCGCCGCCGACGCTCACGGCCGACAGCGCGGGTACCCGCTGGCGGCTCTCCCCCACCATCCCGCGCAGCGCGGCGGCCAGGTCGTCCGCATCCGGCGGCGCCCCCCCCACGGTGATGGGCCCCTCAGGGTCCCCCGACGCCGACCGGGCGCCCAGCCGGATTCCCGCGCAGTAGGTCTTGTCGAGACCGCTCAGGTACGGCGCAAGCCGGGTCGCCCGCCCGACGAGCACCACCATCAGGCCCGTGGCGAATGGGTCCAGCGTGCCGGTATGCCCGACCTTGGGTCCCCCGAGCGCGCGCCGGCAGCGGCGGACGACGTCGTGGGAGGTCGGGCCGGCCGGCTTGTCCACGAGGATCGCAGTCGGCGGCGCGGCGGCGGCAGTGCGCACTCAGGCCCCCTGGCTGACCATCGCGTCACGGATGAGCGCGATGATCCCGTCCGGATCGCGGTGCGACGTGAACCCTGCTGCCGCGCGGTGGCCGCCCCCGCCCTCGAGGGCGGCAATGGCCGACACGTCGACGACCTCGCCCGTGGCACGCGTGGACACCCGCCACTCGCCCTCGGCGACCTCCCGGATGACCGCCGCGACCTCGGCCCCCGCGGCACCGCGCAGCACCTCGACCACGCCGTCCGTGTCCTGCCCGCCCGCCGCAGCAAGGTCGTCGCGCGTGATGACCGCCACCACCAACCGGCCGTCGAGTTCGGACCGCGCCGCGCCGATCGCGCGCCCGAACAACCGGAGGTCGCCGAGGGGCGTTCCCTCATACAGCCGGCGGTACACCGCGCCGGGGTCAACCCCGGCCTCCACCAACCGGGCGGCGGCCAGATGGGCCGCAGCCCCCGTGCTGGAGTAGGAGAAGCGTCCGGTATCGGTCACGAGGCCCACATACAGCGGCATGGCCACCTCCGCATCGATGGGCACCCCGAGCGCGTCGGCCACGCGGACGACCAACTCGGCCGTGCTCGAGGCGGCGCCATCGATCAGGTTGACGTCGCCCCACGCCGGATTGTCGTGGTGATGGTCAATGTTGATGATCGGGGACCCGAGGTCGTGCGGGTCGGCGTCGCTCATCCGGTGCGAGGTGGCGCTGTCGAGCGCCACGAGTACGCGCCCGGCGTGGTCGGTGACGCTCCCGCCGTGGACCTCCTCGCCGGGGGCGAGCAGCCACGCGAGGTGGTCGGGGAGCCCGGGGCCCTCAACGTGCCACATGATCGCATCGTGCCCGAGTGCCCGGAGGATGCGGGTCAGCCCGACCATCGACCCCGCGGCATCGCCGTCGGGCTTGCGGTGGGTACTGACCCTGAACCTCCGACCGGGAACCGACAACTCCGACGCCACGCGAGCCACGTCCACGCGCTCGCCGACCGGCTGGTGGTGGTGGTGGTGGCTCACTCCCCGGCCCCCTCCGGTGGCGGGCCCTCGGGGGCCACCCGGTCGATGAGCGCGGTCAGGCGGCGGGCGTGATCCTGCAACTCGTCACGGACGAACACGAGGTGCGGCGTCTGGCGGCTGCGCAAGGCCTTGCCGACGCGCCCCTGCAGCACGCCGCGCGCCGACTCCAGGGCGGCCGCGGCCTCACCGGCCCGAGATGCCGGGAGCACGGTCCAGTACACGGTCGCCCGCCCGAGGGCGGGGCTGGTCTCGACCGAGGTGACCGTGACCATCTGCAGGCGGGGGTCAGCCAGTTCGGTGGTCAGGGCCCCCGCGATGACCTCGCGGATCGCCTCGCCGGCGCGCCTCTGGCGCTGCCCGGACGGGCTCACGCCCGCGCCCCCCCGGCGTGGTGGGCCGGAGGCGTGCGCCAGGCGCATGCGGGCGTCCGGCTGGCCGCGCCCGGGGTTCCCACGAGGCCGGCGGACATCGTCCCCACCCCGTCCGCGGTGCTACTCGCCGGGCTCAGGCGTCGCCGGGGCGGCGGCGGCCTGAGCAGTACGCGCGACCTCCTTGAGCTCGAAGACCTCGATCTCGTCGCCATCCTTGACGTCGTTGTAGTCGTCGAGCAGGACCCCGCACTCGAACCCCTGCTGCACCTCGCGGACGTCGTCATCAACGCGCCGGAGAGATCCGATGCGGCCGACGTGGACCACGGTGCCATCGCGTACGAGGCGGCAGTCGGCCCCACGGCGCACGAGGCCATCGGTCACATAGCAGCCGGCGATGGTGCCCAGGCGGCTGGCCCGGAAGGTGGCCCTCACCTCGAGGCTGCCGAGCGGCGCCTCGACGATGTCGGGTTCGAGCAGTCCCACGAGCGCATCGCGGACGTCGTCAATGGCGCGGTAGATCACCCGATAGGTGCGGACGTCAACGCCCTCGCGCTCGGCCAGCATCTTGGCCTCCGGACGCGGGCGTACGTTGAACCCGATGACGATGGCCTGCGAGGCCGCCGCCAGCATGACGTCACTCTCGGTGACGGCGCCGACGCCGGTGTGGATGATGCGCAGGCGGACCTCGGTCTGCTCGACCTTGCCAAGGGCGTCCGCGAGGGCACCGACGGATCCCTGGACATCACCCTTGATGATGATGTTGAGCTCCTTGACCCCGCCCGCCTGGATACGCGCGAAGAGGTCCTCGAGCGACACGGGCCGCCGGTTCGCCAGTTCCTCCGATCGCAGCCGGTGGCTGCGGCTCGCCGCGATCTGACGCGCCAGGCGCTCGGTTCCGACCACGCGGAACTTCTCCCCGGCGGCCGGGACGCCGTCGAGGCCCAGGATCTCCACGGGCACCGACGGTGTGGCCTGGGCGAGCGGCTCGCCGTTGTAGTCGAGCATGGCGCGCACGCGGCCGAAGGTCTCGCCCACCACGAGGATGTCACCAACCCGCATGGTGCCGCGCTGGACCAACAGGGTGCACACGGGTCCCCGCCCGGGGTCGAGGCGCGACTCCACCACGGTCCCCGACGCCTCGACCGAGGGATTGGCCTTGGGGTCGGCGTCCGCGTCCGCAACCAGCAGGACCGTCTCGAGCAGGTCGTCGAGCCCATCCCCCCGGTGGGCGGACACGCTGATGCACTCCGTGGTTCCACCCCAGTCGGTGGGGATGACGTCGTGGAGCGAGAGCTCCTGTTTGACCTTGTCCGGGTTGGCGTCCTCCTTGTCGATCTTGTTGATCGCCACCACGAACGGCACGTCGGCGGCCCTCGCGTGGTCGATCGCCTCAATCGTCT
>SXQZ01000037.1 GCA_005792725.1 Actinomycetota bacterium | reverse complement strand
CGCTGGTGGCCGAGCCCACGGTCATCTTCGCCGATGAACCCACGGGCAACCTCGACTCGGGCAGCGGCAACGAGATCCTCAACCTGTTGCGCCGCACCGTGGATGAGGGCGGTCGGACCGTGGTCATGGTGACGCACGACCCGCGCGCGGCGATGATCGCCGATCGCGTGGTGCTGCTCTCGGACGGCCGCGTGGTGATGGACCGCTGTGGGATGGATGCCGACGAGATCTACGACGCGGTCCGCACGCTCGACCCCACGTGATCCGCCTCATCCTCGCCGGGTTGCGCCAGCGCCGGCTGCGCGCGGCGCTCACCGCCATTGCGATCCTGCTGGGCGTCGCGATGGTCACGGGCACACTGGTGCTCACGAGCCAGATCACCCGGGCCTTCGACGAGATCTTCCAGGCGGCCAACTCGGGCGTGGATGTGCGGGTGTCGCCGTACGCGGACTTCGAGGGCCACGGGCTCAGCGTGCCGACCCTGCCCGAGTCGTTCGTGGACCGCATCGCGCACGTGAATGGCGTGCGCACGGCGGCCCCCGAACTGGCCGCCCTGGGCTCGCCGGTGGTGAACGGCGAGTACGTCCAGGCCACGGGCGCCCCGTCGTTCGTGTTCTCGCTGGTCCCCAACCCCTTCCGCGCCACGCAGCTCGCGAGTGGCCGCTACCCGCGGACGAGCGGGGAGGTGGCGGTCAACGAGGCGCTGGCCGCGGCGCATGGGCTCGCGCCCGGGTCGCGCCTGGGCGTGGCCACCCGGACCGGGGTGGTCCCGGTGACGCTCACGGGCACCGTCACGTTCGCGAACGTGTCGTCCATCGGCGGGGCCACCATCGTCATCGCGACGAAGGACGACATGCAGGGTTGGTTCGACATGCGCGGCCGGGTCAACTCGGTCGCCGTGCAGGCCGAGCCGGGGGTTACGCCGCAGGTGCTCGCACGCCGGGTGGCCGCAGCGCTGCCATCCACGGTCGAGGTGCGCACCGGTCAGCAGGATGCCGCCGACCAGGCCCGGCAGACCACCGAGGCCATCAACACCTTCCTGCGCCCGGCGCTCCTGTCGTTCGCGGTGATCGCCCTGTTCGTGGGCGCGTTCATCATCTTCAACACGTTCTCGATCACGGTGGCGCAGCGCCTGCGTGAGCTGGGCCTGCTCCGCACGATCGGCGCGAGCCGCCGGCAGGTGATGGTGTCGGTGGTGGGGGAGGCGCTGGTGATCGGCCTCGTCGCGGGCATCGCCGGCCTGTGCGCCGGGTATGGGTTCGCCCGGCTGCTGGTGTGGGTCTTCGACACCCTGCTGCCGGGGGGGATCCCCGTGGCCTCCGCCGAGATCTCGGGCGGCATCGTCCTGACGGCGCTGCTCGTGGGGGTGCTGGTGAGCGTGCTTGCCGCGCTGATCCCCGCCCTGCGTGCCAGCCGCGTGCCGCCCGTCGCAGCACTGCGGGAGGGGGCGGAGATCCCCCGGGGCCGCCTGTCGCGGTTCGCCCCGCTCTTCGCCGGGCTGCTCGGGGTCGGCGGCATCGTGATGATCGTCCTGGGGCTGGGCAGTGAGGGCGAGGCCATGCGCCGCCTTTTGGTGATGGCACTCGGCGCCCTGCTGGTGTTCATCGCCATCGGGTCCCTGCTGCGGTATCTGGTCCCCGCTCTGGCGCGTGTGATCGGGTGGCCGCTCGAGCGCACCCCGGGGGCATCGGGCAGCCTGGCCCGCCGCAACGCCACCCGTAACCCTGCGCGCACGGCGGCCACGGCGGCGGCGCTGATGATTGGCATCGGCCTCGTCTCGTTCGTTGCGGTCTTCGCCCAGGGGCTCAAGGCCTCGGTGACCGACGCGATCGACAGCACCCTGCGCGGCGACCTCATCATCTCGGGGAAGAGCTTCCAGGCGATCCCCACCGGCACGGTGGCCGCCGTGCGCAGGACGCCCGGCGTATCCAGCGTGGTCGCGGTGTACACGGACGCCGCCCGGACCGATGACGGCGATCGCGCCACGGTGTTCGGTCTCGACCCCGCGGCCGCGGCCCGCGGCCTGTCGTTCGAGTGGGTGGACGGCTCGCAGTCGGCCCTGCGCGATCTCCATGCCCGCTCGGCGGTCGTGGAGGAGGAGTTCGCCCAGGGGGCGGGCGCCGCGGTGGGGGACGAGGTCGCCGTGCGTACCGCCAGCGGCGGGGTGGTCGGGTACCGCGTCACCGGCATCTACCGCGACCAGATCCTCTTCAACCACGGGCTCATCACCTCGGAGGCCGGGTTGGACCGGATCGTGGACGCCGTGGACCCCGTCTTCATGCTGGCCACCGTGCAGGCGGGCCGCGACCCCGTCGCCGTGCAGCGCGCGGTGGCGACCTCGCTCACGCCCTTCCCCGTGGCCGAGGTGCGCACGAACGCGGAGTACCGCGACGAGATCGGCAACCGCGTGGATGCGATCCTCTACCTCCTCTACGTGCTGCTCGCCATGAGCATCGTCATCTCGCTCTTCGGCATCGTGAACACACTGGTGCTCGCCATCACCGAGCGCACGCGTGAGATCGGGATGCTCCGTGCAATCGGTCTCACCCGTTCGCAACTGCGCCGCATGGTCAGGTACGAGAGCGTGATCACATCGGGCATCGGCGCGGTGATGGGCATCATCCTCGGCGTCGTGCTCGCATGGATCTTCTCGCTCGGCCTGCGTGACGAGGGAATCGTGTTCCGCATTCCCTGGGTCCAGTTGGCGATCTTCCTCGTGCTGGCGATGTTCGCGGGCGTGCTTGCCGGCGTGCTGCCGGCGCGCCGCGCCGCGCGCCTCGACCCGCTTGATGCCCTCCACT
>SXQZ01000036.1 GCA_005792725.1 Actinomycetota bacterium | reverse complement strand
GGCCGGGGGCGCCGTGGTGACGGGGGGCCCCGTGGTGACGGGGGGCGGCGTGGTGGCCGACGCCGGCGGAGCCGCCACGATCGTCACGGCCGACGCCACGGCGAGGACGGCGCCGGCAATGAGGGAGGTCGCGCGCACGCCGCAACGGTAACCCGGCCCGGGGCGGCGGGGAAGCCCCGACGTGCTCGCGCACCATGCGATCATGCACGCATGGGCCTCCTCACCAGCGCCGTCGCGCTCCCCGCGGCGACCGGCTTCTTCGCATCCATCGGTGACTGGGCGGCCGAGTACGGCTACCTCACCATCTTCCTGGTGGTTGCCGGGGATGGCATCTTCCCCATCCTTCCCGGGGAGACATCCATCATCGCCGGGGCGGTATTCGCAGCCGCCGGCGACCTCGCCCTGTGGGCGGTGATCATCGCCGGAGCGCTCGGCGCGGTCGTGGGCGACTCCATCGCGTACTGGATCGGGCGCGCCGGTGGACCATGGATCCGGCGGGTTCTGGTGCGGATGGCCGGGGAGCGGCGTACGCGCACCGCCGAGGGCATGGTGCGGCGCCAGGGTCCGGCCCTGGTATTCACCGGGCGCTTCCTCCCGGGCATCCGCATCGGCATCAACATCGCCTGCGGCGCGGGCCGGATGCCCTACGCCCGGTTCCTCGCCTTCGATGCCGGCGGCGCGCTCATCTGGTCGCTGCAGGCGGCGCTGATCGGCTATTTCGCGGGTCAGGCGTTCGCCGAGCAGGTGTGGGTGGCGCTTGCCGTGGCCATCGGCGTGGCGATACTCGTGGGCTTCGTCGTGATCCTGCGCGAGCGCAGGATGATCGCGCGCGAGGTGACCCTCGAGGCGTCGGAGGCACGCGCCGAGGCGATCGCCCAGGGCGAGCCGCTGGTCGCGGGCACGGGTATCGTCCGGGGCGACGCATCCCCTCATGAGGAGCCCAGATGAACCGTCATCCGATCCCCGCCGTAGTGATCACCTGTGCGGTCTCCCTCGCGACCGCGGGCGCCGCGATGGCGGCCGGCGCCGCGACCGCATGGCCGGGGACGGCCCCGCTGGCCGGGCAGTGGAGCGGCACGGCGGCGAGCACGGCGATGCGCGGCCTCACCTTCCCCGTGGTGGCCACCGTTGCCGTTTCGGCGAGCGGCCGCCCCCACGGCACCGTGCACCTCGGGGCGCCGGTGGACTGCGCCGGGGGCTGGGTGCCCATCCGCACGCGTGGCGCCGTGACGACCTTCGCGGAGACGACCCCCGCAGGCGTGGGCACCGAGTGCATCGCGGGCGGTACGACCCGGCTGTCGCCCGCGAGCGGCGGCCGCCTGCGCTACGTGTGGTCCAAGGGTGATGCGGGCAGCGTCGCCTACCTCTCGCCGCAGGGCATCTCGGGCCACTGGACCGGAACGATCCGGCAGGCCGACCTGGGCCCCATCACGGCCCGGATCCGTGTCGTGGGCGTGCGTGCCGGGCAGATGAACGGGCGAAGCGAATACGGCGCGCCGCTCTCGTGCGACGGCACGCTCGTGCCGCTCGGCCGGGGCACCCAGCAGCGGGCGGTCTTCGACGAGAAGATCATCCACTCGCGCAGCACCGTGTGCGTGGGGTCGGGCACGACCACCCTGACGCTGCGCGCTGACGGCCGGCTCGCGTACCGGTGGACCGGCGCCGGCGAGGTCTCGACGGGCGTCCTTTGGCGCGCCGGCTGACGATGGGCGCGCGCATTGACCTCGACGGCCGATCCCTCGGGGCACGGATGCCCGAGATCACCGCCGCCGGGGACGTGCTCATGGTGATCGGCCGCCCCGTCTGCCCGGCGTGTCAGGTGACCGGCGCGGGTCTGGATGCCCTGGCCACGGCCCGGCCCGACCTCCTCGTGGCCTTCGTCGAGATGTGGGGGCCCGAGGACTGGCGCGCGCGGGGCGGGGCGGGATGGCCGCAGGGCGTGAGCGTGAGTCCGTCCGCGGTACCGGTGATCGCACTGATACGCGACGGCGAGGTCATCGCCACCCGGTTCGGCGCCGTCCCGGCCCATGGCCTCGACCAGTGGCTGGACCCGTACATCGGGCCCGCCGCGAACCCGGTTCCCCGGGGCATCACGGCCGCCGAGCAGGAGGTGCTCGACCGCACCGCCGCGCGGCGCGCACAGCACGACGCCGTAAAGGGGCGCTGACGGCGCCGGGTCAGTGGATGCCCGGAGGCTGCCACCGCGACCGTCTCGGGCAGAATCCGCGTATGCCGGATTCCCTGAGCCATTCCGACCTCCGCGCCACTCCGCCGGCGACCGGGGGCCGGGCCGGCACGGGGACGGGTGACCGCAACGGGGGGACCGCCTGATGGATCAGCCGATCAAACGCCGCGGCCGCATCACCACCGCCGGGCCCGGCGCCGAGCGCGTACGCGACGCCGATCTGGCGCTGCTGCGCGGCCCGGAGCCCGACTTCGTGTCCACCGACCCGTGGCGGGCCCTGCGGATCCTCGGGGAGTTCGTAGAGGGCTTCGACCTGCTGGCCCGGGTCGGGCCCGCCGTATCGGTGTTCGGCTCGGCGCGCACGGGCCCCGACGAGCCCGACTACGCCGCCGCGGTGGAGGTGGGCCGGCTGCTCGCGCGCGAGGGGCGCGCCGTCATCACCGGCGGCGGCCCGGGCCTGATGGAGGCCGCCAACAAGGGGGCCGCCGAGGCCGGCGGCCTGTCGGTGGGCCTGAACATCGAACTGCCGCACGAGCAATACCGCAACCCCTACATGAACCTCGGCGTGGACTTCCGGTACTTCTTCGTGCGCAAGACGATGTTCGTCAAGTACTCCGAGGCGTTCGTGGTCATGCCCGGCGGGTTCGGCACCCTTGATGAGTTGTTCGAGGCGCTCGTGCTGATCCAGACGGGCAAGGTGCGCGACTTCCCACTGGTGCTCTACCGCAGCGCGCACTGGCAGGGGCTGATCGACTGGCTGCGCGCGTCAACGCTGCCCGAGGGATGGATCACCGAGGACGACCTCGGCCGCATCCGTATGGCGGACAGCCCGGAGGAGGTCGTGCACCATGCCTGCGGGGGCCTCGCCTGACCACCGGGGTGGGGGCCGGGGCGACCCGTTCACGACCCCGGGATGGTGAACGGCATCGAGTGGGCCGTCGCGGCCCGGACGGGCACCGCGACGTCCTCGAGGGTGGAGCCATCCCGGCGCACCGCCCGCACGCGCAGAGACGTCGGTGCGGCCGTGACCTCGAGGAAGTGGTGCTCGGGGCGGCAGATCGCGCGCCCGGGCGCCCGGCGGACGCACGGGTACAGCCCGGCCCCACCGCCCCCGGTGACGATGTAGGTGGTGCCCCCGGTCACGATGCGCTCATACGCGTGGTTGTGCCCGCTCAGCACCAGCGACACGCCATGCCTCCGGAACAGGGGCACCATGAGGCGCTGCCCGGTGGTGGAGGGGGCGTGCAGACCCGCGGTGTACGGCGGGTGATGGATCGATACGACGCGCACCGGCTCCGTGGCGCGCTCGAGCGTGCGGCGCAGGAATGCGAGCTGCGCGGACGATGACGGCTGGTTCCCGTCAAGCACGACCACCCGCAGCGGCCCCTGCGCGAACGTGTACCAGCGGCGCGGGCTCGCGAGCCGGGTGGCGGTGGAGTCGCCGCCGAGATCATGATTGCCCCAGGTGGCCCGCCACGGCACGCCCGCCCGGATGAGGCACCCCTCGGGCCGGTCGAACGTCTCAAGGGTGGCCCGGCCATCGGGGGCGTAGAAGTTGTCGCCGACGGTGAGCACGAATGCGGCGGGCGCTTTCGCATGGCTCGCGCACATGCGGCGGGTGATGGCCCACTGGGCACTGCTGCCCGTGCCCCAGTCGCCCTTGGCAAGGAACCTGACCGCAACCGGCGGCGTGGGCTGCTGCGCGACCGCGGGCGCAGCCGCCATGGCCCCGGTCAGCGCCAGAGCCATGGCCACCGGACGAACGACTGCGGGCATCATGGGGCGCATCGTTGCACCGCCGGCGCCGAGCGGCGCGCATGTCCGTCACACCCGCGGGCGACCACGGGCGGGGGGCCGGTGCCCGCGTCGCGCGCGGGTACCCATGGGGAGCGGGTGGGGTCCCGGCACGCGGGGTGGGCTCAGCATGCCCGGGGCGGCCCCCACGGCTGCCCCGATGAGCGGCGCCGGGCCACCCGGACCCTCCCCCGGGGGCCGCGCCGGTGACCACCGCGGCCGCTGTCACGGTGCCGGTGACCGCACGTCACGAACCCCGGTGATCGGGCGCAGGGCGCTGTTATAGTCTCCGACCTGCCGCGCCCGGGATGGGGTCAGATCCATGACCCCGGTCCCGCCGTGCGGCCGACCCGACACCGAACCGAGACCAACACCGGAGGCCCGGCGATAACCCCGTACCAGATCATGATGATCCTCAGCACCGAAGCGGATGGCGAGCAGCACGCCGAGGCCGTCGCGCGCGTGCGGTCGCTCGTCGAGGACGCGGGCGGCACCGTGGACGACGTCGCCGAATGGGGTCGCCGCAAGATCGCCTACCCGGTCCGCAAGCAGGCCGACGGCGTGTACGTCATCATCACCTGCCAGACGACCCCCGAGGTCATCGACGAGATCGGGCGTGTGCTGTCCATCAGCAAGGACCTCGTGCTGCGCGCGATGCCGTTCCGCCTCACCGAGACGGAGCTGGCCGCGGTCCGGGCCAACGGAGTGCCGGAGCCGGTTGATGAGCGCCCCGAGCGTGAGGATCGCCCCCGTGGGGACCGTCGTCGTGGTGGCGGTGGCGGCGGCCGCAGGCGCGAGCGCTAGGCGCACCACCGATCCCGAGGAGCTGCCATGCCCGCCGACCTTAACCGCGTGACCCTCGTCGGTCGCCTGACCCGTGACCCCGAGGTGCGCCACATGCCCTCCGGCGACCCCATCGCCTCGATGCGCCTGGCGGTCACCAGCCGCGGACGCGACGAGGGCGGACAGTGGACCGACCGCCCGAACTACTTCGACGTCACCGTCTTCGGCCGGCAGGCCGAGACCGTGTCGAACTACCTGTCCAAGGGCCGGCGCATCGGCGTGGACGGTCGGCTGTCATGGCGCGAGTGGGAGGCCCAGGACGGCACCAAGCGCCAGAGCGTCGAGGTCGTCGCCAACGACATCTTCTTCCTCGACAGCCGTGGCGACGGCGACGGCGGCAGCGGGGGCGGGGGCGGCTGGTCCGCGCAGTCCGCGCCGGCGACCCCGGGCGGCGACCTGCCCGTGGACACCAGCGATCTCTCTTCACCCGCCCCGGCGCCCGCCGGGGACGACGACATCCCATTCTAGGAAGCGGCTGATGCAGGCGATCCTCCTCGATGACATCAAGGGCCTCGGCGATGCCGGACACGTGGTCAACGTGGCGCGTGGCTACATGCGTAACTACCTCGAGCCCCGCGGGCTGGCCGAGGTGGCCACCCCGGCACGCATCGCCGAGGTGCAGCGCACGCAGGAGCAGCGCGCGGCCGCCCGGGCCCGGAAGCTGGCGGACGACCGCGAGATGGTCGAGCTGCTCGGGCGCACCATCCTCACGCTCAAGGCCAAGGCCGGAGCCGATGGGCGCCTGTTCGGGTCAATCACGGCCGCGGATGTTGCCGGGGCCATCCTCGAGGCCCGCGACGTGCGGGTGGACCGGCGCCACATCACCGTGGACCCGCCGATCCGCTCGACCGGCACCTACGTGATCCCCGTTGACCTGGGCGAGGCCGGCGTGGCCGAGGTCAAGACGATCGTCTCCCCGCTCATCGACGAGTGAGTTCGGGGACCGGAGCGGTTGCCCGCCGGGAGGCGGCGCCCCCCGCACCGGTCGGCGGCGGCCACATCGCCCCGCCGCAGAATCAGGAGGCCGAGGCGCTGCTCCTGGCCTCCCTGATCGACGGTCCGCAGAACAACATCGCCGAGGCGATGGCGCTGGTCACCCACGAGGACTTCTACCGCGAGGGGCACCGGCGCATCTTCCACGGCATCACCGAACTCTTCGCGGTCGGTGAGCCGGTCGAGCCCATCACCGTGATCGAGCAGCTCACGAAAACGGGCGCCCTCGACATGGCCGGCGGCCGCGACACCATCCTCGACCTCATGACCACGCCCTACATCGCGGCGTCATACCGGTCGTATGCCGAGATCGTCCGCGACACGGCCACGCAGCGCCGCCTGCTCCAGGTGGGCCAGGAGATCGAGACCCTCGTGGCCGAGCGCGAGGGCGAGACCACCGAGATGGTCCAGCGGGCCGAGGACCTCATCTACGACCTCACCCAGAAGCGCACCCGTGGTGACTTCACCCGCACCGACACGCTGGTGATGAGCAGCATGGAGCGGCTGGTGGCCGCCAGCGAGCACGGATCGGAGGTGACCGGCCTGGCCACGGGCTTCGAGGACCTCGACCGCCTGACCGGTGGCTTCCGCGCCTCCAACCTCATCGTGGTGGCGGCGCGCCCATCCATGGGCAAGACGGCTCTGGCCCTCTGCATGGCCGAGCACGTGGCACTGGCCGAGGAGCAGACCGTCGCGATCTTCAGCCTGGAGATGAGCGGCGAGGAACTCACCCAGCGCATGCTGTGCTCGGTGGCGATGGTGGATGCCTCGCGTATGCGCAGCGGCCGGCTGTCGGCCGACGACTGGCCGCGGGTCAGTCAGGCCGCCGACCGCCTCTCGAAGGCGCCGATCTTCATCGACGACTCGGAGGGAATGACCGTCGGGGAGATGCGCACGAAGGCCCGGCGCCTCAAGGCCCGCGACGGCCTGGGGCTCATCATCGTGGACTACATCCAGCTGATGGAGGGAGCGCCGAACCTGCGGCGGCGTGACGAAAACCGCGTGCAGGAGATCTCGGCCATCTCGCGTGGCCTGAAGATGATGGCCCGCGACCTCGAGGTCCCGGTCATCGTCGTGTCACAGCTCAACCGGGCACCGGACGCCCGCACCGACAAGCGTCCCCTGCTGTCCGACCTGCGCGAGTCGGGCGCCATCGAGCAGGACGCCGACATGGTGCTGCTCATCTACCGCGACGACTACTACGAGCCCGACAGCGAGAGCAAGGGCATCGCCGAGGTGAACGTGGCGAAGCACCGGAACGGGCCCACCGACCGCGTGAAGCTGGCCTTCATGGGCACCTACGCGAAGTTCGCGAGCCTGGCGTCGGACCACCGCGGCCGGTAGCCGCGGCCGATGGTGTCGGCCCGGTCACCGCGATGACCGGGCGCGGCGGGAAGTGGGTGGGACGGCCGGGCGCGGCGGGAAGTGGGTGGGACGGAGTGGGACGCCCGGTGGCCCCGAAGGGCGAGGTGCCGGGGCGTCCGCCGCGACGTCGCATGCCACGCGGCGCGGCGGCCGGGACGGGCTATGCTCCCGGCGGTTCCTCGGCCCGCGGCAGCGCGGGTCGCGTCATGTCGGGACCCGAGCGCGAAGGACGGGAATGCCTGCAACGGTGGTCATCGGCGCCCAGTGGGGTGATGAGGGCAAGGGGAAGGTCGTGGACCTGCTCGCCGAGCGCAGCGACATGGTCGCGCGCTACCAGGGCGGCAACAACGCGGGCCACACGATCGTGGCCGGTGATCAGACCTATGCGCTGCACCTGATCCCCAGCGGGATCCTCTACCCCGACACCACCTGCATCATCGGAAACGGCGTGGTCGTGGATCCCGTCGTCCTGGTGCAGGAACTCGATCAGCTGGAGGAGCGCGGGGTGGACACCTCCAACCTGCGCATCTCGGGGGCAGCGCACCTGATCATGCCGTACCACGTGCAACTGGACACGCAGAGCGAGATCCGCCTGGGCAAGCTCAGCATCGGCACCACGCGGCGCGGCATCGGGCCCGCCTACATGGACAAGGCCGCACGGATCGGGATCCGGGTGCAGGACCTGCTCGACCCCAGCATCCTGCGCCGCAAGGTGGCCATCGCGCTCGAGACCAAGAACGAGGTTCTCGAGAAGGTCTACGGCGAGCCGGCCCTCGATGCCGACGCCGTGGCCGACGAGGTGCTGTCACTCGCGCCGCGCATCGCGCCCTTCATCGCCGACACCTCGCTGCTGCTGGACACGGCGATCCGTGACGGCAGGACGGTGCTGTTCGAGGGTGCCCAGGGAACGCTGCTCGACATCGACCACGGGACCTACCCGTTTGTGACGTCCAGCAACCCGACGGCGGGCGCCGCGTGCACCGGGACCGGCGTGGGACCGACCCGCATCGACCATGTGCTCGGGATCAGCAAGGCGTACACCACGCGCGTCGGCGAAGGCCCCTTCCCCACGGAGATCGACGACGCCGCGGGACGGCACATGGCCGAGGTGGGGCACGAGGTGGGGACCACCACGGGCCGGCCGCGGCGCTGTGGGTGGCTCGACCTGGTGGCGCTGCGCTACGCCGTGCGGGTGTCAGGCATGACCCAGCTGGGCCTCACGAAGCTCGACGTGCTGTCGGGCCTGCCCGAGGTGAGGCTGTGCACGGCCTACACCAAGCCGGACGGCGAGGTGAGCGCTGACTTCCCGTGGCACCAGAGTGACTTCCACTCCTGCACCCCGGTGTACGAGACGCTGGACGGATGGGATGACGACATCGTGGGCGTCACCAGCCTCGATGACCTCCCGCCGCCGGCACGGGCCTACGTGGAGCGCATCGCCCAGTTCACGGGCGTACCGATTACCCTCATCGGCACCGGCCAGGGCCGGCACGAGGTGATCGACAACGTGGAGCTCTAGTACCAGGCCGCCAGCAGGCCGATGGACCACGCCAGGGCGGAGAGGCCACCCGCCCAGCACGAGAGGGCCATGGGGTGGTACCGGCCCTGGCTGCGCAGCCAGAAGAAGTGCGCACCGGCGATGATGAAGGCGGCGAGGCCCACCCAGAAACCCGGCCAGGGATCGTCGCCCGTCACCGAGTAGACGATCAGGACGATGTACGCCGCAGCGTTGAGCGCCCAGACGGCGTAGACGGAATCGGGCGGGGGACCTGCGTTCTCGCGGGACGTGGTCATGGGCGTCAGGGTACGCCCCACCCCGGGCATCCGCCCGTGCGGCACGCCGGGGCCCGCTACGGCCGCAGCCGCCGCCCCGTCCGGAACATGCGGACGGCCCACATCGCCACGAGCACGGCGACGAGGGCCGCCACCAGTACCGACAGCCAGACGGCGCTCTCGTGCAGGCCGGTGACGCCGGCACGCTCGGCGTCCACGAGGTAGTAGATCGGGTCGAGCATGGTGAGCGTGCGCCAGGGTTCGGAGAGGGCGTCGACGTTGTAGAAGACCCCGCCCAGCAGGGCCAGCGGCGTGATGATGAGCGCCGCGATGAACGCCTGCTGGTCGAACGAGTCCGCCCACAGCCCGGTGAGCACCCCGAGGGCGCTGAAGATGACGCCGGTGAGGACCAGCACCGCCACGGCCAGCAGCCAGTCCTGCACGCCATCCGTGAACGGCAGCGCGCACGCGCCCACGGCGGCAGCGGTGATCCACCCCCGGTAAAGGCCACCGGCCATGTACGACCACACCACCTCGGCCGAGCGCAGCGGCGAGGAGAGCACGTCGTCGATGTAGCCCTCGTTGCGCGCCTGATAGAGGCTGGTGGACGCGTTCGCGAACGCCTGGCCCGACACGGTGGTCACCAGGAGACCGGGCAGGATGAACCACAGGTACTGGATGCCCGACACCTGACGCAACTCACCGCCCAGCGCCCCACCGAACACCGCCATGAACAGCACGGCGGTGACCACCGGCGGCAGGATCGTCTGGGTCCACAGCTTCGAGACCCTGCGCACCTCGCGACCCGACAGCGCGAGCATGCCCCGCCGCGACGCCACCCGCAGTTGGGCCTCATCGAGCCGGGCGTCGGCCGGATCGGGGGCGCTCACCCGACACCCCCGCGGTCGGGCCCGGGGAACCCCCGTGGCCCCCCGGATCGCCGGTGGCCCATGCCGTCGGGCCGGTCCGGGCACCCGGGTCCCTCCTGCGGGATGGCCGTTCCCGTCGGGGGGCGGTCCCTGCGGCCGGCGGGCGCGGCCGTCATGTCCCCGCCTCGGCCGCCGCCCCGCGCATGACGCGCAGGTAGGCATCCTCAAGGCGGGGACCGCCGTAGCGGGCGATGATGCCGGCCGCGGTGCCGGCCGCGACGATGCGGCCATCGCGGATGATCGAGACGTCATCGCACAGGGTCTCGGCCTCCTCGAGGTAATGGGTGGTGAGGAGGATCGCCGTTCGCTGCTCCTCGCGCAGACGCTCGAGGTACGTCCAGAGGTCCCGCCGGAGCTCGAGGTCCACGCCTGCCGTCGGCTCGTCGAGGATCGCCAGGCGTGGGCGGTGCACCAGGGCACGGGCGATGAGCAGGCGCCGGCGCATCCCGCCGGAGAGCCGGTTCGGCCGGGTTGACGCCTTGCCCCCGAGGTCGAAGGCGTCCAGCAGTTCATCCGCACGCTCGGCGGCCTCGGCCTTGCGCATGCCGAAGTACCGGCCGTGGAACATGAGCACCTCCCGCGCGGTGAGGAAGCGATCGAGATGCACCTCCTGCGGGGCCAGCCCCACCAGCGTCCGGGCGCGCCGCGGATCGGCCACGGCGTCGTGCCCGAAGACGCGAACGTGCCCGACGGGCCCTCGCACCAGCCCCGCCACGATGCCGATGAGCGTGCTCTTGCCTGACCCATTGGGACCGAGCAGCCCATGGAAGCCGCCATCGGGGACGGTGAGCGAGAGCCCGCCCAGCGCCGTGGTCCCATCGTCGTAGACCTTGACGAGGTCCGTGATGTCGAGCGCATGCACGACGGCACACGGTAGCGCCAACTCCGGGAACCCTGGCCCCCCAACCCCGGTGTCACGAGCCGGGTCACCGTTCGGGGCAGGGGCCGGGTCACCGTTCGGGGGCAGGGGCCGGGTCACCGTTCGGGGGCAGGGGCCGGGTCACCGTTCGGGGCAGGGGCCGGGTCACCGTTCGGGGCAGGGGCCGGGTCACCGTTCGGGGGCAGGGGCCGGGTCACCGTTCGGGGGCAGGGGCCGGGTCACCGTTCGGGGGTTGGTAGGGTGGCCCCGTGGCGCAACGGGCACTCGTAGTGGGGGGCGGCGGACGCGAGCATGCCCTCGTGCGTGCGCTCGCCGGGTCCGGCTGGACCGTGATCGCGGCCCCGGGCAACCCGGGCATCGCCGCGGATGCCGAGGTGCACGCAATCCCGATGACGGACCACGACGCGTTGGTGGCGCTGGCCACCGCGGAGGCGGTGGATCTCGTGGTCGTGGGTCCCGAGGCACCGTTGGTGGCGGGCCTCGCCGACGACCTGCGCGCGGCGGGTGTGGCCGTGCTCGGCCCGTCGCGGGCCGCCGCGCAGTTGGAGGGCAGCAAGGCGTTCGCCAAGGAGATCATGCTCGCCGCGGGGGTGCCTACCGGCCGGTCCGCGACGGTCACCGACGTCGAGGATGGCCTGCGGGCCGTGGCCGAATTCGGCCTGCCGGTGGCCGTGAAGGCGGATGGCCTGGCCGCCGGCAAGGGGGTGGTCATCGCACACTCCGCGGCCGAGGCCGGTGCCGCCCTGGAGGCGATGCTCGATCAGGGCGTGTTCGGCGACGCCGGGCGCACCGTGGTGGTTGAGGAGGGCCTCGTGGGTCCCGAGGTGTCACTGCTGGCCATCAGTGATGGCGCAGCCGTCGCGCGCTTCCCCGCGGCACGCGACTACAAGCCCATCGGCGAGGGCAACACCGGCCCCAACACCGGTGGCATGGGATCGGTCTCCCCCGTTCCCGATATCCCCGACCATCTGGCGGACATGCTCGTGGACGACGTCCACCGTCCCGTGATCGCGGAGATGGCGCGGCGGGGCATCCCGTTCAGCGGCGTTCTCTACGCCGGGATCATGATGACCCCCGCCGGCCCGAGGGTGCTGGAGTTCAACGTGCGCTGCGGCGACCCCGAGACGCAGGCACTG
>SXQZ01000035.1 GCA_005792725.1 Actinomycetota bacterium | reverse complement strand
TCCCGATTGACCCCTTCTACCTCACCTGGAAGGCACGCGAGTACGACTTCCACACCGAGTTCATCGAGCTCGCGGGCAAGATCA
This sequence comes from Actinomycetota bacterium, assembly GCA_005792725.1. Lineage (GTDB taxonomy): Bacteria > Actinomycetota > Thermoleophilia > Miltoncostaeales > Miltoncostaeaceae > SYFI01. Next base: position 23,668 of record SXQZ01000035.1, on the reverse strand, counting down.
ACTCGCAGATGCCCTACTTCTGCGTGTCGAAGATCGCCCGGGCGCTCAACGACCACGGCAAGGCGCTGAAGGGCGCGCGGGTGCTGGTGATCGGAGTGGCCTACAAGGCCGACGTCAACGACATGCGCGAGAGCCCGGCCCTCAAGGTCATCTCACTGCTCATCGAGCGCGGCGCGCAGGTGGCGTACCACGACCCGCACGTGCCCGGAATCGAGCCGGGCCACGGGCTCGACCATGCCATGACCGGCGTGCCGCTGGACGACGGGGCGCTCACCGGCGCCGACGCCGTGGTGGTGGTGACGGCGCACACCGGGATCGACTGGCAGCGCGTCGCCGACCTCAGCCCGCTGGTGGTGGACTTCCGCAATGCCGTGCCGCGAGGGGAGAACGTGTGGACGCTGTGACCCCGGTTCGCGTGGCGGTGGTGGGCATGTCGTACTGGGGGCCCAATCTGGCGCGCAACTTCGACCGTATCGAGGGCTCGCAGTTGCGCTGGGCCTGCGACCTCGACGAGGGCCTGCTCGACGCCCACCGCGCGGCCTTCCCCCGCACGCGGTTCACCACGGACCTCGACGAGGTGCTGGCCGACCCGGACACCGACGCGGTGGTGATCGCGACGCCGGTACCCACCCACGCGGCGCTGGCACTCCGGGCCATCGCCGCCGGCAAGCACGTGTTCGTGGAGAAGCCGCTCGCCCTCACCACTGCCGATGCCCGGGTGGTGGCCGAGGCCGCGGCGGCCGCGGGCGTCACGTGCATGGTTGACCACCTCCTGGTGCTGCATCCGGGGGTCACCAAGGTCAAGGACCTCGTGGACAACGGGCACCTGGGTGACGTGCACTACCTCTACGGCAACCGGCTCAACCTCGGCATCGTGCGCAAGGACGAAAACGCCCTGTGGAGCCTCGGCCCGCACGACATCAGCGTGATGCTGCACATCGTGGGCGAGCCGGCCGTCGAGGTGTCGGCCACGGGGGCCTGCTACCTGCAGGAGGGCGTGGAGGATGTCGTGTTCGGCCGCATCCTCTTCGCGAGCGGGGTCATCGGGCACCTGCACCTGTCATGGCTCGACCCGCACAAGATGCGCCGGATGACCGTGATCGGGTCGGAGCGAATGGTGGTGTTCGACGACATGGAGGCCGAGCGCAAGATCACCGTGTACGACAAGGGCCCCGTGCCGCGCACCGGGGAGTACGGGGAGTACATCCAGGTGCGCTCCGGCGACATCTTCAGCCCCAAGATTGACGGGGCCGAGCCGCTGCGCCTGGTGTGCCGGCACTTCCTCGACTGCATCCGGTCGGGCGAGGCCCCCATCGCCGACGGCTGGGCCGGCCTGGCCACGGTCGAGGTGCTGGAGGCAATGGACAAGTCACTGACCGAGAACGGCCGGCCGGTCACCCTGGAGGGAGCATCCCGATGAGCCGCGAGAACCTGGTGCTGGGCGAGGGCGTGTCCCTCCCCGACAACGTCGAGGTGGGCGCCAACGTGGTCATCCACGATGGCACCGTCATCGGCGCGGGGTGCGTGATCCAGGACAACGTGGTGCTGGGCAAGCAGCCCAAACTGGCGCGCAAGTCCACCACCCGGCGCGAGCCGCTGCCGCCGCTGGTGATCGGCACGGGCGTGTCCATCTGCTCGGGCGCGGTCATCTTCGCCGGCAGCGTCATCGGCGACAACACGGTCATCGGCGACCAGGCCTTCGTGCGCGAGAACGTGCAGATCGGAGAGGACTGCGGCATCGGGCGGGCGGTGTGCGTGGAGACCCAGACGGTCATCGGCAACCGCTGCAACATCCAGAGCAACTCCTACATCACGCGGCTGTGCGTTCTGGAGGACGATGTGTTCATCGCCCCGTGCGTCACCACCACGAACGACAACTTCATGGGCCGCACCGAGGGCCGGCACGCCCTGCTCAAGGGCGCCACCATCCGCCGCGCGGCGCGGATCGGCGGCGGCGTGGTCATCCTGCCCGGCATCGAGATCGGCGAGGAGGCCTTCGTGGCCGCCGGCGCCCTGGTGACGAGGGACATCCCCGCCGGCAAACTGGTGGCGGGCCTGCCGGCGCGTGTGTGGCGCGACGTGCCCGAGGAGGAGCTGCTCGGCAATCAGTAGGGCGCTGGTACCGCCGGCCGACGTCTACGGGCGTCCGGCCACGCGGCGCTCCATGCGCACCAGGAGCGCCGCCGAGGGGACGACGCGGCCCGTGGCGTAGGTGCTGAGGCGGGTGGGCGACGTGCCGATCCCGCGTGCGAATCGCGCCGCCGTCTCACCCGAGCGCGCGATGCATCCCCGCACCCGGGCCGCCACCTCCGCGCGATCGGCGTCGTCCTCCGCTCGTCGTGCATCGTCGAGAACCAGCCGGAAGAGCCGGGTCGCCCCGTCCGTGGCGGCGTACCCGAGGTAGGACTCGACGGCTCTGGCCACCTCCCCGTGGGGCCGGGCGCGGATCTCGCTCAGCACGGGAGCCCAGTCCGCGACGAGCCCCCGCTCGATCACGGTGGCGAGCGCCTCGAAGGGCCAGGTGGCAACCGGATCATCGGGCGACGCCTCGACGTTGCGGAAGTGCACGGTCATCCGGGCACCCGGGTCAGGTCCACGGCGAGCACCTCGCACTCGCGCACCACGTCCGACCAGTTGTGCCAGCGGGGGTCCAGCCCCTTGTAGCGGGACAGCTGGCGTGTGACCTCCACGTCCTTCGGATCCGGATGCGCCAGACGCATCACGAGGGCGGTGAGCACCGATCCGTGCTCCCCCGACCGATCGTCGTAGTAGTCGTCAATGGCGGCCAGCACCTCCACCGCGTGGGCGTGGCCCACGTGGTCCGCAAGCGCCACCGAGTCAAGGTAGTCGCGCACCTGGTTGCGCTGCACGACGAGGTAGGCCTTCACCCTGAGCATCTCGTCGGGTGTCGGGGCCACCACCACCAGCCCGACCCCGACCCCGACCCCGACCGGCACGGTCTCAAGGGGGCGCGTGCGGCGCATCTGGCGCAGCCCGGCCTCGATGCCCCCGAGCGACCCCATGATGGTCATCGGCGGCCGCGATGCCCTGACCGACGTGGCCCATCCATCGGTGGCCTCGACCGCCTCCAGCACCTCGGCGTAGCGCTGCGCCAGATCGGGCAGCACGTGGTCATGATCGAACGAATCCCGGTGCCCGGCATGCACGGCGGCCGCGGCGTCCCCGACCAGCACGGCATCGGGCACGGCGTGCTGCAGGCGCGCCGCCGAGGCGAGCACCTGGGCGAGTACGGGATCGCCCTGCGCTCCGGACCCTCGTGCCATTGGGTGATGTTATCATTTCCGATAACATCGCGGTCCGCGGGCCTACCCCCGGCGCGGAGGCCGGGCTCCGGTGATGATGCGGCCGATACGGCCGCTCTCCAGTTCGGTGAACCACATGTTGCCGTCGGGGCCCGCGGCGATGCCGATGGGCCCGGCGCCCTTCGAGAGGCCCTTCGAGAACTCGGTCACCACCCCCTTGGGGGTGATGCGGCCGATACGGTTGCCGTCGGTCTCGGTGAACCACAGGTTGCCGTCATACCCTAGGGCGATGAGTCCGGGCTTTGAGCCCTTCGTGATGCCCTTGCGGTAGATGGTCACCTTGCCCGCGGTGCCGATGCGCCCGATGGCGTCGGCGCTGTTCAGCGTGAACCACATGGCGCGGTCGGGGCCCAGCGCGATGCCGGCGGGCTTCGAGGCCGTGGGGATTCCCTGGTGGAACTCCGTGACCACACCCAGCGTGGTGCTGCGGCCGATGCGGTTGCCGGGCACGTCCTTGGCGCCGTCCCACGCCCCGGTGAACCACAGGGTGCCGTTGGGCCCGTAGGCGATGTCGAATGGTCCCGAGCCCTGCGTGATGCCCTTGGTGAACTCGGTGACCGCGCCGTCCATCGTGATGCGCCCGATGGCGCTGTTGCCGAGTTCGGTGAACCACATGGCGCCATCGGGGCCAAGCGCCATCCCCGAGGGCGCGGACTGGAACGGTGTGATGCCCTTCGAGAACTCCGTCACCGCACCCTTCGGCGTGATGCGGCCGATGCGCATCACCTCAAGTTCCGTGAACCACAGGTTGCCGTCCGGCCCCGTGGCGATCTCCCACGGGCGTGCGTTCGGGTCGATGCCGGTACGGAACTCCGTGACGCGCCCCTTCATCGTGATGCGCGCGACCGCGCTCACGTTGTCCCCCACCTCGGTGAACCACATGGCGCCATCCGGCCCGGCGGTGATGCCGAAGGGGCCCGACTTCGGCGTGATGCCGGCCGAGAACTCCTTGATGGTGCCGATGGGGGCAGCGGACGCGGCGGCAGCCGTGGCCGTGGCGAGGCAGGTGAGGGCAAGGACGAGTCGTGTGCGCACCGGGCGAGCCTACCGGTAGGCACGGAACATCGGCACGACCCGATTCCCGCCGAAGCGCGAGGCCGTCCGGTGCCGACGACCGCGGGGCGGGCCACGGTGTACGCGTCGGTGGAGCCCGTGGGTATCCCCGACGCCCGGCTGCAAAAGCGCCTGGGCGCAAGGACCCCGGCGCTGACCAGCTGGCACGTGAGAATCCGCCTCGACGGTGCCGGCCCGGAATCGGGGGCGTTGGACGCAGATACGGTTGAACTGCTGCGGCAGCGTTCGCCGCTGCCGCACGACGGAGACGACGACATGGAGACGCCGGAACCTCTGACCCTCACCACCGCGGAGATCCTCACCACCCTGGCCGACCGCATCCGGCGTCGGATGGAGCGTGGCGGCCCCCGGGGCCCGTTGCCCGACCTCGCCGCACGGCTCGAGGCCCTGCGCAGCCGCCAGGTGGCCACCGCTGGCGAGAGCGTGCAACTGCTGAAGGACCTTCTGCAGTTGGCCCGCGAGGTGGTGAAGACCGACGGGGCGACGCCCGGCGGTGAGGAGACCGCCGTGATTGACCAGGACCGCGGCGCGCTGACGCCGATTCTTCAGGAGTTCGCGCCCGCCGGCACCCCGGTGATCGTGGAGCGCGTGGCCGAGGACATTGACGCCATCGTGCGGGCCGTGCGGGGGACGGGCTGGCACGCGAGCACCCCCGGGGACCGCGAGGTGCGCGTGCAGATACGCACGGTGCTGCGGGTGCACGGACTGCCGGCGAGTGGCGGGGTGTTCAACCGGGCCTACGCGTACATCGCAGAGCACCACTGAGCGTGCACCCGAAGCGGACTGCACACCCGGCGGCGCGGTGCCCGACGGTGAAGGACACGGGGCTGACGCGCATGATCGCGGCAGCATGGGAGGCAGGGGGGTGGTGCGAGCGACGCTCCTCGGGCCACGTGTTCTGCTGGCCGTGCGACCGGGAGCAGACCGCGGTCGTGGTGGCGTCAACGCCGAGCGACTACCGTGGCGCTTTGAACACGCGGGCCGAGTTCCGGCACCGCGGTCTTGCGGTATGAGGGGGCGAGCCGTGAGCATGCATCAGGTGAGGGCAACGATCACTGTGGACCCGTCGACCGATGACGAGGCCATGATGGACCTTGCCGCGGAAGTGGAGCGGGCCGTGCGCGGCATGGTGCCGTCGGTGCTCGGGCCCGTGGTGAGTCTGAGGCTGGATGACCATTCCATCGCGTGCCTGGTGTCCGTGCCCACTGCAGAGGTGGCGCACGCCAATGAGCGCGCACGTGCCCTTGTCGCCGTCATGGAGAGCGTGCGCGACGACGTCACCTTCTCAAGCGTCGTCACTGCACGCACCGACGACCAGGTACTGGCCGCGGTCTAGCGTCGTCCCGCGTAGTTCGTCGCGTACCAGTCGGCGTACTCGCCGCTCTTGATGGGCTCCCACCAGTCCCGGCGCCCGCGGTACCACTCCACCGTTGACGCCAGGCCCTCGTCGAAGGCCACCTGGGGGGCCCAGCCCAGGCCGCGCAGCCGGGCGGTATCGAGCGCGTAGCGGCGGTCGTGGCCCGGTCGGTCCGCGACGTAGGTGATGAGGTCGTGCGAGGCACCCGTGTGGGCGAGGATGCGCCCGGTGATCTCCAGATTGGGCCACTCGTTGCCGCCGCCCACGTTGTAGACCGCGCCCGCCGCGCCGTGCTCCATCGCGTGCCAGATGCCCTCGGCGTGGTCGCGCACATGGATCCAGTCGCGGATCTGCTGGCCGTCGCCGTACACCGGCAGCGGCAGGCCGTCGAGCGCGTTGGTGATGAACAGGGGGATCAGCTTCTCGGGATACTGGCGCGGGCCGTAGGTGTTGCTGCCGCGCGTGATGACGATGTCGTACCCGAAGGTGTGGTGGATGGCGAGCGCCTGCAGGTCGCCGCCGGCCTTGCTGGCCGAGTAGGGCGACGACGGCTGGAGGGGGTCGGTCTCCGTGAAGGCCCCCGTGGGGATGGAGCCATAGACCTCGTCGGTGCTCACCTGCACGAAGCGGCGCACGCCGGCCGCGCGCGAGGCCATGATGAGCGTGGCGGTGCCCACGACGTCGGTGCGGATGAACGCGGCGGGGTCGTGCAGCGAGCGGTCCACGTGGCTCTCGGCGGCCAGGTTGATGACCACCTCGCACCCCTCCACCGCCGTGGCGGCGATCGCCGGGTCGGCGATGTCACCCTTGATGAATGAGTAGCGCGGGTCGTCGGCCACGTCGGCGACGTTGTCCGGATTGCCGGCGTAGGTGAGCAGGTCGAGGTTGATCACCTCGTGACCGTGCGCGAGGGCCACGCGCACGACCTCCGAGCCGATGAATCCGCAGCCGCCGGTGATGAGGATCTTCACGCACGCTCCATGAGGTAGTCGGCGAGGGCATCTTCCCACGCGCGCAGGCGGGGGGCGCCGGCGCGGGTGACCGCGAGCACACTCACCGCGGGGCGGGGCGCGGGGCGGTTGAGGGCCGCGGTGGTGGTGTCGCGCACCTCGCACGGGACCCCGGCGAGGCGGAACGCCTCGCGGGCGAAACCGGCCCACGTGGTGCTGCCGCCGCCGGCGGCGTGGTACACGCCCGGCTCCCGCGCGGCGATCTGCACCAGCGCCGGGCACAGGTCCCGGGTCCAGGTGGGGCAGCCGGTCTGGTCGGCCACCACATCCACCGCATCGCGTTCGGTAGCCAGCATCAGCATGGTGTCCACGAAGTTCTTCCCATTCACGCCGTACAGCCAGGCGGTGCGCACGATGCGGGTGCCCTCGGGGTACTCCATCTGGGCAAGGCGCTCGCCCGCCCGTTTGGTGCGGCCGTAGGCCTGCAGCGGGTCGGTGGCCGCGTACTCGTCGTAGGGCCCCCCGGTGCCCGGGAACACGTAGTCAGTGCTCAGCGCCACCAGCGCGGCACCGGCCTCGCGGCAGGCGATCGCGACGTTGCACGTGCCCTCGCCGTTCACGAGGAGCGCCTGCTCCTCGTGCTCCTCCGCGCCGTCCACGTCGGTCCAGGCTGCGAGGTGGAACACCACCTCGGGCGCCGCCTCACTGACCGCGCGGATGGTGGCGCGCTGGTCGGTGATGTCAAGGCCCGGCAGGTCCAGACCCACGGCGTCGATCCCGGCCTCATCGAGGTATGCCATCAGGTCGGTGCCGAGCATTCCCTGGTGCCCGATGACCAGCGCCGTCACGTGCCCTCGCTCAGGTGAGGCCGATCACCGACGAGTCACCCAGTACGAACCGGTAGGCCCGCGGCTTGGCCGCGGTGCGCGTGATGGTGACGTCGCGGCCGATGAGGCTGCTCTCCACGCGCGCGTCGAGGTCCTCCACGTGCACGCGCTCCAGGAGGATCGAGTGCTCGATCTCCGCGCGGCGCACCACGCACCCCGCGGCGATGGATGAGTACGGGCCGATGTAGGAATGCTCCACCACCGCACCGCGGCCGATGACGGCGGGGCCGCGTACGTGGCTGCTCACCAGGCGCGCACCCTCCTCGATGATGACCCGGCCCTCGATGTTGCTGTCCACGAGCTCGCCATCCACCCGGGGCTCGATGACGTCGAGGATGAGGCGGTTGGCCTCCAGCATGTCCTCGACCTGGCCCGTGTCCTTCCACCAGCCGGTCACCACGTGCGGCTCCACGCGCCGTCCCTGGTCGATCAGGTACTGGATCGCATCAGTGATCTCGAGCTCGCCCCGGGCCGAGGGCGCGATCTTCCCGGCGGCATCGATGATGGACGGCGTGAACATGTAGACGCCCACCAGCGCCAGGTCGCTGCGCGGCTCCTCGGGCTTCTCCTCCAGGCTCACCACGCGATCGCCATCGAGCACGGCCACGCCGTACGACGACGGGTTGGGCACCCGCTGAAGCAGGATCATCGCGTCGGGGCCGGAGGCGCGGAACTCCTCGACCAGCGGCGTGATGCCGTCACGCAGCAGGTTGTCGCCCAGGTACATCACGAATGGGTCGTCGCCCAGGAACTCCGCCGCGGTGAGCACGGCGTGGGCCAGGCCGAGGGGCGCCGACTGCGCGATGAACGTGGCCTCGATCCCGAGCGCCGAGCCATCGCCCACCGCCGCGCGGATCTCATCGCCGGTGTCGCCGGTGATGATGCCCACCTCGCGGATGCCGGCGTCGCGCAGGGCCTCGAGCCCGTAGAACAGCACGGGCTTGTTGGCCACGGGCACGAGTTGCTTGGCCGATGTGTGGGTGATGGGGCGCAGGCGCGTGCCGGCGCCACCGGCGAGCACCAGACCTTTGAGGTTGCCTGCCACGGGGAGGAACGTAGCAACCGTTGGCTACAGTCCCGCCATGCCCTCCTCCTCCGCCCGTGCCGCGGCGCTCGTCGCCGCGGCCGCCATCGCCGCCTGCACGCCGGCCGTCGCCACGGCCACCCCGGGTGGACCGTGGTATCCGAGCACCGCCGGCGTTCTGGCCCTCGACGCGTCCACGTGGCTCGCCACGACCGACCGCGGCACCTTCCGTACGGCGGACGCCGGCGCCACCTGGACCCGCACCGGCGATGCCGACGGGTCGATCGACCAGTCGCAGGGCACGGTCGTCGCGGTCGCCGCCGCCTTCTCGGGGTCAACCTCCGACCCCGCGTACGGAGCCTCCACCCTCTATACGTCGTCGGATCAGGGCGTGTCCTTCACCGCGCGGGCCTTGTCCATCCCCCGCGTCGTCCGGGTCGCGCTCGACCCCACCGGCGCCTCACGCATGTTGGCGCTCACCGATGGGGGCGCCCTTCACCGCAGCGCCGACAGCGGTGCGTCGTGGGCGTCCGCCGGCACGGTCGACTCCGGGCAGGTGGGCTTCTCCGGTGCGGGCACAGCCTTCATCACCGATCACGCCCAGCGCCTCGAGCGCTCCACCAATGGCGGGGCCACCTGGACCGCCATCGCGAGGCCCACGCAGATCACCGCCATCTACGCAATGGCGCCCGGGGCCGGTCATTCGATCACCATCCTCGGACCCGCCGCGAACGGATCATGCCCGGCCGTGTCAAGCGGCCTCGGGCATCCGCGCACACAGTCGCTGTACCGGGTGATGACGTCATCGAACGCCGGTGACACCTGGACCGCCGGGGGTACCACCTGCATGTACGGGATGGGCTGGTCGGCAGGGTGGCAGCCCGTTCTTGCAGTGAGCGGCACCACCGTGTCGGTCCTGACGGACAGCGGGACAGCGGCCATCTCCACCGATGGCGGACAGACGTTCACCGAGCACACCGCACCGGCCTTCATGTCGCAGCAGCGCGCCTGGTCAGGCACCGGCAACGACATCGTCCTCGCCACCGGCGCCGGGGTCGGACGGGTCGCCGACGGGCACTTGACGCAGCCGGCGGGGGCCGGCCTGACCTCGTGGACCTTCTTCGCGGGCACGGCGGCCCGGGGGTCAACGCTCATCGCCACGAATACCGGCCAGAACCTGCTCGTGCGTTCCACGGATGGGGGTGAGTCGTGGACGACCACCGGCGGCGCGATCCTGGGCGTCGCGCGTGAGAGCTCCGGGATCAGCATCCGGCCTCCCGGGTTCGACCCCGGGACCGGGGTGGCCGTGTTCGGGATGGACGCCTACGGGGCGACCCCGGGCACCCTCGGAATGCAGATCATCCGGTCCGGCGACGGCGGGGCCACGTGGACCGCCGGGGCCGCGGTGGACAACTGGGAGGCCTCCGGGGCCCCCTCATGGGGCGGTGGGGCCGGCTATATGCCGGTCCGCCAGCCCTACGTGGAGGGCCACTTCACGGCCACCGCGTGCGCCGTGGCACGCAGCACCGACGACTTCGCCACGGCCACCGTCACGCCCATCACCGTGGGCGGCGTGGCGCCCCAGTGCTGGGGGCTCCATCAGGTCGTGGTTGCCCCTGACGATCCCAAGGTCCTTTTCGCCATCGGCCAGATGCGGTCCAGCAGCGCGGCTCCGGATGCCAAGTACGAAATGAAGTACTTCCGCTCGACCGACGGCGGCGCATCATGGTCGGTGCCCGCCGGGCTCGGGAGCGCGTTCGTGAACCACAGCAATCTGCCCACCGTGGCGTTCTCACCCACCACCCCGGGGGCAGCGGTGCTGTCCAACCGGCGCGCGATGACGGTGTGCACGAGCACCGACGACGGCGCGTCCTTCACGTGCGCCATCCCCGCGTTCCTCGAGGGGACGCTGAGTTCGATGGACTACCAGCGCGACGGCTCCCTCATCGCCAGCTACGTCAGTGGGGCCTGGCCCTGGCAGCAGGAGTTCCCCCCGGCCGACCTTCCCATCACCTTCGCGCGCTCGGTGGACAACGGTGGCACCTGGGCGACGAGCGCGGCCCTCACCCTGCCCTCGGTGCAGGAGGTCTCGGATCTCGATGCCGGGGGCGCCATCGCGAACGAGTTGGCACCCCCGTTCGGCCTCACGGGTCAGCGCCCGCACGCGGCAGCGTCACCCGGCGGCACGCGCGCCCTGCTGCTGTCCACGGCGGGGATCGTCCGCCGGGCAGTGGCCTTCACCACGATTGCCCGCACCCGCAAGGCGACCTTCTCGAAGAAGAAGGTCGCGCTCACCAAGCGCACCGGGATGCTCAGGATGTCGGCCACCTGCGCACCCGGGAAGTCCTGCGCGGGCACCGTGACCGTCACCGTGACCGCCGCACGGTGCGGTGCGCGCGCATGCACCCCCGCTGTCCGCAGGAAGGCGCTGAAGATCGCCCTGCCGGCCAGGACGGCGTTCAACATCGCCGGCGCGCGCGGGGCCCGCCCCGTGCGGGTGTCGGTCACACCAGCGATGCGCAGGAACATCCCCGCCGTGGGCACCGTGCTCACCGTCCGCATCACCATTCGCCAGGCGGGCATGGGCGCACAGGTGCTGAGGACGACCACGACGGTGGTGCCCTAGGACCGCAGGGCGACGACCGCGGCCGCTTGGGCGGCCAGGTCGTCGGCGGTGGCGGCGAGGGCGTCGGCCAGCGGGCGCACCGCCCGGCCGATGGGCAGGGCTGCGATGAGGCCCATCCGGCGTGCGCTGCCGGGGGGCACGTCCACCTGGCCGAACAGGCCAACGCACGGCACCCCGGCCCCGGTGCAGACATGGGCCACCGCCGCAGGCGCCTTGCCGGTGAGCGTCTGGGTATCGAGACGGCCCTCGCCGGTGATGCACAGGTCAGCGCCATCAAGGGCGGCGACGAGGCCCGCCGCGCCGGTGACCAGCGCGCCGCCATCGGTGAGCACGGCCCCGAACATCGCCGCCATCCCGCCGGCCGCGCCTCCGGCCGCGCCCGCGCGGGGCGTGTGGGCCACGTCGGGCCGCCCCTGCCCGGCGAGCACCGCGGCAAGGTTCGCGAGGCCCTCGTCAAGGCGCTCCACGGCGTCGGGGGTGGCGCCCTTCTGGGGCCCGAACACGCGTGCCGACCCCTCCGGGCCGACGAGGGGGCTCGTCACATCGCACGCCACCGCGATGGGCGTGTTGGCAATGCGCGGGTCGAGGCCCGAGAGGTCCACTGCTCGCACGCGCAGCAGTGCAGCGCCGATGCCCGCGAGATCATCGCCGTTGCCGTCGAGGGCCCGGGCGCCGAGGGCGATAGCGAGGCCCAGGCCGCCGTCGGTGGTGGCGCTACCGCCCACACCCATGATGATGCGCACGCAGCCCGCGTCCAGCGCAGCCCGGATGAGGTCGCCCGTGCCGGCGGTGGTCGTGGCCTCGGGGTCGCGCTCATGGTCCGTGAGCAACTCGTACCCCGAGGCCCGCGCCATCTCCACCACCGCGGTGCCGTCGGGCAGCAACCCGAACTCCGCGGTGATCGGCCGGGCCAGCGGATCGCGCGCCGGGGCCTGGAGCAGGCGTCCGCCCGCGGCGGCCACGAGGGCAGCGAGGGTGCCCTCGCCGCCGTCGGCCACGGGCACCTCCACCGCCTCGGCTCCCGTCAGGCGGACGCCCAGCGCGATGGCGGCTGCCGCCTCGGCCGCGCCCAGCGCCTCCTGGAACGGCGCGGGCGCGACCACCACGCGCATCAGTCGCGCCCGGCCGGTGGGGCGGGGGGCCAGTCGAGCCCCAGGAACCCGCGCAGGCGCTCCTGGAACTCCGCGTCATCGGCCGAGGTACGAACCGCCCGGTCGAGCACCGCCGCGTCGTCGCCCACCACCACGCGGATGGGAGGCGGGTCGGCGTGGATCGCATCCCAGATGGCCTGCGCGCACGAGTCGGCCGTGCTCGCATCGGGGCGCTCGCGCCATGCCGCGAAGCCCGCGCGCAGGTCGGCGAACAGCGGCGCATAGGGGGACGCGGGATCCAGAACATCACCGGTCAGGCGCGTGGCGGCGGGGAAGCCGGTGTCGATCATGCCGGGTTCGATCATGACCACGCGCACGCCGAATGGGGCCATCTCCACCGAGAGCGACTCGCACAGCGCGCTGAGGGCGTACTTGGACGCGTGGTAGAAGCCGACCAGGGGATTGGACAACCGGGCACCGATGGAGGACACAGCCACGATGGTCCCCCGCCGGGCCTCGCGCATGGCCGGGGCCACCGCCTGCACCATGGCCGCGGCGCCCCAGACGTTGGTCTCGAACATCTCGCGCGCCACCTGCAGGTCACCGTTCTCCTGGGCACCCATCATCGCGTAGCCCGCGTTGTTCACCAGCACGTCAATGGGCCCGCCGCCGGCCAGATCGGTGGCGACGGCAACCGCCTGCTCCACCTCGTCGGGTCGCGTGACGTCGAGCTGCACCAGGTGGACGCCGGGTGCGTCCCCGTACTCACTGCGTGCGCGGGGGAGGTCGCGCACGCCGGCCACCACCCGGTACCCGCCCCGGGCCAGCCGTTCCGCCGTGGCGCGGCCCACGCCGCGCCCGGCGCCAGTCACGAGCGCGATTCGATCGGTCACGCCGGTGAGCCTACCCCGGGGTCACGGGGCCGCCGCACCGTGACCGCCGGGCCGCGCGCGTGGGGTCGCGATCCGCCCGCGGCCCCGGCACCCGCTCACGCTGCCGGACCGGGCCCGGGGTCACGGGGCAGCCGCACCGTGAACACCGACCCCTCGCCCAGGCGCGAGGACACGGCGATCGTGCCGCCATGTGCGCGTGCGATGCCGCGCGCGATGGCCAGACCCAGCCCGGCCCCCTGACGGTCGGTGCGCTCGCGTGCGGCGTCAGCCCGGTAGAAGCGGTCGAAGACGCCCCCCAGGGATTCGGCCGGGATACCCTCCCCGGTGTCGGTCACCGACATCACGGCGTCACCCCCCTCGACACGGGCCGTGACGGTGATGACGCCACCGGGGGGAGTGTGGCGGGCCGCGTTGTCGAGCAGGATGAGGAGCAACTGCTCGAGCCGCTCGGGGTCGCCATCCATGGGCACGGGGGTGGCCGCCTCCACGCTCAAGGACAGCCCCTCGCGTTCGGCCAGGACCGCCCGTGGACGCGATGCCACCCGCACGACCGCCGCCAGATCCATCTGCTCGCGCCGCATCGGCAGCGCGCCCGCGTCGAGCCGGGCCAGCTGCAACTGCTCGTCCACCAGCCGCTGCAGGCGCGCGGCCTCGGCGCTCATCAGCCCGACGAACTCGCGCCGTGCGTCCGGTGGGACGGAGTCGTCCTCCATCAACTCGAGGAACCCCCGGATGGCGGCGACCGGTGTGCGCAGTTCGTGTGAGACGTTGGCCACCAGATCGCGGCGGGTGCGCGCGAGGGCCCGTTCCTGGGTGACATCGCGGAGGGTCAGCACCACCGTGCCCGCGGGCTCGGCCAGCGCCACGGCTCCCACGGCCAGGGAACCGCCGTCGGCGGTCGTGATCTCGGCGTCATCCGCCGGTGAGGAGTCGGCACGGGCGCGCAGCACGAGGTCGGCGAGCACGAGGTCCAGGTCGGCCCGCACCGCCTGCCCGCGCGCCGCGAGACCGGTCATGCGCACGGCGGCGTCATTGGCCACGATCACCTGATCGTCGGGGTCGATCAGCACCACGCCCTCGGCGAGGCCCGCCACCAGCGTGCGTGCGCGATCCCGCTCCCCGGTGACCGTGCCGACGAGATCCTGCACGCGATCGGCCATGCGGTTGAGGCCCTCCGCGAGGGTCGCGACCTCACGCGGCGCCACCTCGGGGGCGCGTGCCGAGAGGTCGCCACCGGAGAGTCGGGCCGCGGTGTTCGCGACCCGGGCGATACGGCGCCCGAGAATGCGCGACATCCCCACCCCGGCGAGGGTGGCCACGACGAGCACGATGATCACCGCGAACAGCACGCGCCGCTGGAGGGCGCCGATCTCGGCGGTGGGCGCGGGCACCGGCACCGCCACCTCGGCGATACCCACCACGACCCCGCTCTGCGTCACCCGCACGGCCGAGAACACGGTGCGCTGGTCGTCGGGGCCCTCCGCCACGCGTACGCGCACCGGTGCGGACGACACCGACTTGTCCGCGAGATCGCCCTCGGGCGTGAGCTCGTCCGTGGCGAGCATCCCGGGCGCCGTCGCGAGGTCGGCAACGTGCCAACCCGTGTCAACGTCGTAGTACCGCGCCGCGCCGCGCACCTCAGCCGACAGCCGGATCACATAGGCATCACCCTCGGGCCCGGTGAGGCCGTACCCCTCACCCGGGACCTCAGAGAGGTCCTCGAGCACCTCGATGGTGGCCTGCGAGGTGCGTTCGGTGGCACCCGCGACGACGCTGCCCTCGAGGGTGGGCAGCAGGACGAGGAACATCGCGAGGCTCGCGGCGACCCCCAGGGTGATGAAGGAGCCGATGAGCCAGGTCTGCAGCCCGGTTCTGCCCCGGGGCCGGCTCACTCCGCCGGCCCGTCCTCCCGCCCGAGCGCATACCCGACGCCCCGCACCGTGCGGATCAGGACGGGGTGGGCGGGATCGCGCTCGACCTTCTGGCGCAGGTGGCGCACGTGCACGTCAACGCTCCGCAGGTCACCGAAGAACGAGCCGTCCCAGAGGTGGTCCATCAACTCCTCGCGCGTGAACACGCGGCGGGGGGACTTCATGAGCTTGAGGAGGATCTCGAACTCGGAGAACGTGAGGGGGACATCCTCGCCCTCCCGGGCCACCGTGCGGGCGGCGGGGTCCACCTCGATGCCGCCGAGCCGGATCGGGTCCTCCTGCACGGGTGCCACGCGGGCACGCCGCAGGTTGGCCTTCACCCGTGAGACCAGTTCGCGGGGCGAGGAGGGCTGCGTGACGTCGTCGTCGGCCCCCATCTCGAGGCAGAGCACCTTGTCCACCTCGTCGTCGCGCGCCGACAGCATGATGATCGGCACGTTCCGAAGGGCCCGGATGCGCCGGCACACCTCGATTCCGTCAATGCCCGGGAGCATGAGGTCGAGCACCACGAGGTCCACGTGCTCCTTCTCGAGGATCACGAGCGCCTCGTCGCCGCGGCCGGCCGAGACCACCTCGAAGCCGCTCTCCTTCAGGGCGTACTCCACGACCCGCCGGATCGCCTGCTCGTCGTCCACCACGAGTACCCGGTCGGCCATGTGGCGATGGTACCGGTCCTCGCCCGCCACGGCGGCTCACGCGGTACAAAGGGGAGATGAGCCACGAGATCCCGCTTGGCGGCGCACCCGGCCGCACCTCCCCCCTGCGTCGTGTCATGGCCCTCGTCCTGCCCGCCGCCATCGGGGCCGGGGCGGCCCTGGGCGCCGTGGGCCTCACCGTCGGGTTCGGCGGCGCGGACACGACCACGATCATCCAGGAGCCGGGCGACGTCGTCGTGGCCGGGGCGGGTGAGGCGCCGGGGGCGCCCTCGGTATCGGAACTCGTGAGGCGCGCGTCACCCGCCGTGGTGCTTGTGAGGGTCACGGGCGGTGAGGGCGGCGGGGTCTTCGGCTCGGGCTTCCTCATCGACCGCACGGGGCACATCCTCACCAACGCCCATGTGGTGGACGGCGGCAAGGAGACCGCGGTCACCTTCGCGGACGGCACCGAGGCGAAGGTGAAGGTGCTCGGCATTGACAAGTCGTCCGACCTCGCGGTGCTCGAGGTGGCCGACCCGCCGGAGGACGTGCGCCCTGCGCCCCTGGGCGACAGCGCCGGGCTGGTGGTCGGCCAGGGGGTGGTGGCCATCGGCAACCCGTACGGCCTGGAACGCACGGCGACGACGGGAATCGTCTCGGCCCTCAAGCGGACCATCGACTCGCCCAATGGCTTCGCGATCCAGAACGCCATCCAGACGGACGCCGCCATCAACCAGGGCAACTCCGGGGGTCCGCTGTACGACCTCGCCGGGCGCGTGATCGGCATGAACACCCAGATCGCCAGCCAGACGGGCGGCAACGTCGGCATCGGCTTCGCGGTGCCCATCGACACCATCGAGCCCATCGCCGAGTCGATCATCGCCGGAGGGCAACCGCGCCACGCATGGATCGGGATCAGCGGGCGCGAGCTCACGCCGGCGCTGGCCCGTGCCCTCGGCCTCGTGGGACGCCGCGGCGTGCTGGTGACCACGACCGAGGAGGAGAGCCCGGCACGCGACGCCGGTCTCGTACCGGCGGACGACGGCGATGCCGACGTGCCCCGGGGTGCCGACCTGATCGTGGCCGTCAACGGGCACGCGGTGGTGGACATGGCCGATGTGAGTCAGGCCGTGGCCAGCCGTCGCGTGGGTGACCGCATCACCATCACCGTGCTGCGCGACGGCACCGAGCGCACCGTGACCCTCACGCTGGGGGACCGCCCGGCGCGCGTCGGCCCCGGGTAAGCCCCCGGGGCGTGGTCCCACGCCGTTCTATGCTGACGGGCATGCCGCCGCGTGATCGCCTCATCCGGAGCGCCGAGGGCCGGGATGCCGGTGCCATCGGGGCCATCTATGACGAGGCCATCGCCACGGGTGTAGCCACCTTCGCCCAGGGCCCGCACGCGGCCGCGGAGCGCGAGGAGTGGCTCGACGGCCGGGGCGGGCGCGCTCCGGTGTGGGTCCTCGATGACGGGGCCGTGGTCGCGTGGTCGGCACTCGCGCCGTTCTCGCACCGCCCGTGGTACGACGGGGTGGCCGAGTACACCGTGTACGTCCACCGCGATGCCCAGGGGCGGGGGGTGGGTGGCCAGATGCTCGACCACCTCATCTCACAGGCACCGGCACTGGGCTACTGGAAGCTGGTGGGGATGATCCTCGAGGGCAATGAGCCCGGCCTGGCCCTGGCCACCGGCCGGGGCTTCCGCGTGGTCGGCACGCACCGTTCGCACGGCCGGGTCGGTCGCGACTGGCGCGATGTCACCGTGGTGGAACGGCACCTGGGCGAGGGCGCGTGAGCACCTCCCCACCCCCCCTGCCCCCCGACGACGAGATGCGCGGGATCTTCCGCACGATGACGCTCATCCGGCGCTTCGAGGAGCGGGCGGCCGACGAGTACATGGCCGGACGCATCGGCGGGTTCCTGCATCTGGCCATCGGTGAGGAGGCCGCGATCGTCGGCACCGTCTGCGCGCTGCGCCCCGACGATCCGCTCACCTCCACCTATCGTGAGCACGGCCAGGCGCTGGCGCGCGGGAGTGACCCGCGCGCGATCATGGCCGAGCTGCTGGGCCGGTCCACGGGCCTCTGCGGGGGCCGGGGCGGCTCGATGCACCTGATGGACATCTCACGGTCGTTCTACGGCGGGTACGGCATCGTGGGGGGCGCGGTGCCGCTGGCGGTGGGGCTGGCATGGGCCGCGCGCTACCGGGGGGGCGATCAGGTCGCCGTCACCATGTTCGGCGAGGGCGCCGCGAATCAGGGCGTGGTCTCGGAGTGCTTCAACATGGCCGGGCTCTGGGACCTGCCGATCGTCTTCCTGATCGTGAACAACCAGTACGGCATGGGGACCTCCGCCAAGGACGCCGCCGCGACCGAGGACTTCTTCCCGCGCGCCGCCGCCTACGGCATCGAGGCATGGAAGGTGGACGGCATGGATGTGCTGGCGGTTCGGACCGCGGTGTCCGAGGCCGCCCGGATCGCCCGCGATGAGGGCCGCGCGGCGTGTGTCGAGCTGCTCACGTATCGCTACAAGGGGCACTCCATGAGCGACCCCGACACGACGCGCTCGGCCGAGGAGAAGGACCGCTGGCGGGCGCGGGATCCGCTCATCACCTTCGAACGCGTACTCCTGGGCGAGGGCGTCATGGACGCTGAGGCCATCGCCGCGATGCGGGCCGAGGTGGACCAGGTGGTGGACGACGCCGCCGCATTCGCCGAGCAGAGCCCCGAGGTTCCCGTGTCCGAGGTGGCCCGCAACGTCTACGCGTACCCCTGGAACGACGATCCGCGCGGCAGCGCACTGGTGAGCCCATGACCACGCCGCCACCGGAGGTCACCTACCGCGACGCCCTGAACCAGGCACTACGCGAGGAGATGCACCGCGACGAGAGCGTCTTCCTCATGGGTGAGGACATCGGCCACTTCGACGGCGCCTTCAAGGTGACCCGGGGCCTGCTGGCCGAGTTCGGCGAGCAGCGGGTGGTGGACACCCCCATCACCGAGGCCGGGTTCACGGGCCTCGGCATCGGCGCGGCCATGGCAGGGCTCCGGCCGGTGATCGAGATCATGACCGTGAACTTCGCCCTGGTGGCAATGGACCAGATCATCAGCAACGCATCGAAGATCCGCTACATGTTCGGCGGTCAGGCGTCGGTGCCGATGGTCATCCGCATGCCCGGCGGTGCCGGTCACCAGCTGTCGGCGCAGCACTCCCACTCGCTCGAGGCGATGTTCACGCACGTGCCCGGCCTCAAGGTGGTGGTGCCGGCCACCCCGGAGGACGCCAAGGGGCTGCTCAAGACCGCCATCCGCGATGACGACCCGGTGATCTTCCTCGAGAGCGAGGGCCTCTACGGCAAGAAGGGCCCGGTGGGCGGTGACGACGACCTCATCCCGTTCGGGCAGGCCGTGGTGCGGCGCCCCGGGCGCGACTGCACCGTGATCGCCCACTCACGCATGGTCTGGGTGGCCCTCGCGGCCGCCGAGCGCCTGGCGGAGCAGGGCATCGAGGTGGAGGTGGTGGACCCGCGCACGTTCCGGCCACTCGACCTCGGCACGCTGGCGGCGAGCGTGGCCCGCACGTCGCGGGCCGTCGTGGTGGATGAGGGGTGGCCCGAGTGCGGAATCGCGGCGGGCGTGGCAGCCCACCTCTACGAGGCCTGCTTCGATCTGCTCGATGCCCCCATCGGGCGCGTCAACTCCGCCGATGTACCCATGCCGTACGCGCGCAACCTCGAGCAGGCGGCGATCCCGCAACCCGACGACGTGGTCGCGGCCGTAATGGCCACGATGGCCCGCGAGGTGCCCCGATGAGCACGATGACCATGCCCAAGCTCTCGGACACCATGGAGGAGGGTGTGGTGCTCCGCTGGCTGCGGGCCGATGGCGACGAGGTGATCCGGGGCGAGCCACTCGTGGAGATCGAGACCGATAAGGCGACCATGACCGTCGAGGCACCGGAGTCAGGCACGCTGCGCATCGTCGCGGCCGAGGGCGACACCCTGGCCATCGGTCAGCCCATCGCCGAGATCGGCGGGGGGGGCGACCCGGGCGTGACCGGGGTCATCGAGATGCCGGACGCGCCCACCGCGGAGATTGCGGCCGTGCGTGATGAGGTCACCGCCGAGGCGGAACCGGCCACGGGCATCCCCACCGCCGACGACGGCACCGCACAGTCCATCGCCAGCGCCTTCACGCCGGCCGATCTCGCGGCGGCCGACGCGCACCCCGCCGCCTCACCCCTCGCGAGGAGCATCGCCGCACGTGCCGGAATCGACCTGGCCACCGTGTACGGCACCGGCCCGGGCGGGCGCATCGTGAAGGACGATGTCGAGGCCGCGCGGGGCGGGGCGGCCGCGGCCGGGGATGGCCCCGGGACGCCGCCGTCCGGATCCGGGCCGCCGCCCCGGTCCGTGCCCGCACCACCCCCCGCCCCGCCGCCGGCGGAGACGGCCGCCTGGCCCGCGGGCCGGCGCACGCCGCTCACCCGGCTCCAGCGCACCATCCGCCATCGCATGGGCGAGGCGCTCGCCATCCCCGACTTCACCATCGAGCGCGACGTGGACACCACGGCCCTGGCCGCCGCCCGGGCCGACCTGCGCGTGGCGCTGCCCGAGGCGAAGCGGCCGGGCGTCAACGACTTCGTCATCCGCGCCGTGGCGATGGCCGCGCGGGAGCGGCCCGACATGGTGTCGCGCCTCGACGGTGACGAGCTGGTGGTGCCGGCCTCGGTGGACGTCGGGGTGGCGGTGGCGGTCCCGGGTGGCCTGATCGTCCCGGTCATCCGGGGGGCCGACACCAAGGCCGTGCCCGACATCGCCGCCGAGGTGCGCGACCTCGCCACGCGGGGCCGCGCGGGTATCCTGCGCGCGGACGAGCTCGAGGGCTCGATCATCTCGGTCAGCAACCTCGGGATGTTCGGCGTGGATCGCTTCCACGCCGTGATCAACCCGGGCGAGGCAGCGATCGTCGCCGTCGGGCGGGCCGTCCCGAAGCCGGTGGTCGTGGACGGACACGTGGTGGTGCGCGACGTGATGACGCTCTCGTTGTCCGTGGACCACCGCATCGCCTACGGCGCCGAGGCCGCCACCTTCCTGGGGCGCGTGGCCGAGCTGCTGGAGCACCCGGCCGCCCTGCTGGTGTGATGCGCCCCGCGCTGCTCGCGCACACGGAGCGGATCGGGTACATCGAGGCCTGGGACGAGCAGCGGCGGCTCGCCGACCTGATACGCACCGGGGAGAGTCCTCCGGTCATCTGGCTGCTCGAGCACGACCCGGTCTACACGTACGGCCGCCACGGCACACGGGCCGACCTGTGGGTGGACGACAATGCACTTGCCGCCCTCGGCGCCACGTGCCTCGCCACCGACCGCGGGGGCCAGATGACGTGGCATGGACCGGGCCAGGTGACGGGCTACGTGATCATGGACCTCCGCCGCGGGCCCGGCGTGCGGCGCTTCGTCGCGGCGCTGGTGGATGCCATGACCGAGGCCTGCCGGGCATGCGGAGTACCGCAGGCCGCGAGCGACCATGAGCGCATGGGTACCTACGTGCATGGCCGGAAGATAGGGAGCGTGGGGATACGCGTCGTCGGGGGAGTGTCATTGCACGGGATCGCGCTCAACGGCGATCCCGACCTCTCGTGGTTCACCCGGATGAGCGCATGCGGGGCGCCCGACGTGCCGGCCACGTCCATCGCTGCGGAGGGCGGCGATGGCGCACGGGTGTGTGTGGAGCGGGCGCTGGCCGCGGCGCTCGGGATGCGGCTGGGCCTCTCACCTGCCGGGGGGCAGCCGTTCCCGGGTCCTCCGGGTCCTAGGGAAGCATGCGCTCCCACTCCACCAGCGCCCGCCCGATGAGGCCGGCGTCGTCAGGGTCCGCCCCGGCCGCGCGCACCAGCGCGTCGAGCTCATCCGGGTCGAGATCGGCGGGCTCGGCGTCCGGGCGGGCGGCGCGGAGTGCCTCGGCCAGCACCGCCGGGTCGGGCGTCACGGGATCAGGTTGACCGCCGCCGCAAGCGCGAGCACCGCGAGCAGGGCCCCGTAGCCGGTGTAGTCAGTGGCGAGGAGGACGATGGCGACCACCAGCAGGAGAGCCGACAGGCCGATCCAGAATCCGGGGGGGATTCCGGAGGCGCCGAATCCCCACCCGCCGACGGGCGGGCCCGATCGGAGGCGGCGGCTGGGCTGGGGATCACTCACGGGGCTTACCCTACCCGCGGGTTCCGCCGCCCTCGGACGCGGGGGTACTGTTCGCGCCATGGGTCGTGCCGAGGATGACCTGCTGGTGCAGTACCGCCAGTTGGAGCATGAGCTGGACCGGATGTTCACCGAGCTCGCAGGCGGCGGCCGGCCGGCGCGGACCGCGGGCATGCGTCCGATGGCCGACGTATGGCTGGCCGACGACCCCGCGCGCGTGGTGGTGCAGCTCGATGTGGCGGGGGTTGACCCCGCGGCGATCAGCGTGGAGCTGGAGGAGGACCTGCTGGTGGTGCGGGGGGAGCGCCGCCGGCCCACCGGAGAGCGCCGGGTGTACCAGCACGCCGAGATTGAGTGGGGCCGGTTCGAGCGGCGGCTGCGTGTGGGCGTACCGGTGGAGGTGGGCGCGGCGACCGCCGACTACGACAACGGCATGCTCACGATCACACTGCCGCTGGCGCGCCGACGGGGGCCTGAGACGGTCCCGGTGAACGTGCGGGGCGACCTGTGAGTGACGCCCCGGAGGCCGCACCGGGTCCGGCGGTGGCGATCGGGGACAACACGATCGCCGAGGACGTCATGGTCACCCCTGCCGACATCGAGGAGGCCCCGCCCGGCATCACCTGGCCGGCCGACCTGCCGGTGATGCCGCTGAAGGGCACCGTGGTGTTCCCCGACGCCGTCGCCCCCCTGGCGATCGGTGAGCAGCGCAGCATCCGGCTGGTGGACGACGTCATGGACCGGGAGGTGCGGCGGCTCGTGCTTGTGACCGCCCGCGACGCCGACACGAAGGAACCCGGGCCCGGCGAGGTCTACGACGTGGGCGTGGTGGCCACCGTCGAGAAGATGCTGCGGGTGCCAGACGGCTCGATGCGCGTGCTGGTGCACGGTGGCGAGCGCGTGCGGCTCACAGCGTTCCCGGCGACCGACCCGTTCCTCGTGGCGACCGCCGAGCCGATGCCCGACGTGGTCGAGGAGTCGGACGAGGTCAAGGCACTCGTCAGCAACGTGCAGACCGCGTTCGCGAGGATCGTTGACCTGGTGCCCTACCTGCCGGATGAGCTTCAGATGGCCGCCGCGCACATGGGGGACCCGAGCACACTCTCGTACCTGGTCATCTCGTCCCTCCGGCTGCCGGTCCCGGAAAAGCAGGGGCTGCTCGAAGAGGTACAGGTGGCCGCCCGGCTCCGCGCCCTCAGCGTGATCCTTGCCCGCGAGATGCAGGTCCTGGAGATCGGCGCGCGCATCCAGGCCGAGGTGGAGGAGGACATCGGGAAGGGGCAGCGCGAGTTCGTGCTCCGCCAGCAGTTGAAGGCCATCCAGGACGAGCTGGGCGAGGGCGACGAGGCCGAGATCAATGAGTTGCGGCGGCGGATTGACGAGGCCCCGCTGCCGGATGCCGTGCGCGAGGCCGCCGAGCGCGAAGTGACCCGCCTGGGGCGCATCCCCGACCAGTCGGCCGAGCATCAGGTGATCCGCACCTACCTCGACTGGATCCTCGACATCCCGTGGGGCACGTACACCGAGGACGACCTCGACCTCGACCGGGCGCGCCGGGTGCTCGACGAGGACCACTACGGCATCGAGCGCGTGAAGAAGCGGATACTCGAGGAGCTGGCCGTGGCCCGGCTGAAGGGCGACGCCGCCGGCACGGTGATCCTCTTCTCCGGGCCGCCCGGCGT
>SXQZ01000034.1 GCA_005792725.1 Actinomycetota bacterium | reverse complement strand
GGCGGCAACCTGCTCCTTCTCGATGAGCCGACGAACGACCTCGACGTCGACACCCGGCGCGCCCTCGAGACCGCCCTCGAGACCTTCTCGGGGTGCGCCGTCATCATCACCCACGACCGCTGGTTCCTCGACCGGGCGGCCACCCTCATCCTCGCCGGCGAGGGCGACTCCCGGGTGGTGTGGTTCGAGGGCACGTACTCCGAGTACGAGGAGAACCGGCGGAAGCGCCTAGGGCACGAGGCCGACCAGCCGCACCGCATCCGCTACCGCAGGCTCACCACCCCGGGGTGACCGATGCGCGCCGGGCGCGTCAGCGCCGGATGCGCACCGTCCGCATCGCCGGGGTCCCCGTCACGCCGGTGCGGACGGGGGTCACGGTGATGCGCCACTGCCCCGGCGCCAACCGCACCACGCACCGCACCGCGGTGCCCGCCGTCGCGCAACGCGCCCTCCGGCGCGTCGTGCCCATCCGCGCCATCAGGGAGTGGCTGGCGCCCCGGGCACCCGTCGCAGTGATGACCACGCGACCGCCGGACACCACCCAGCGGACGCGCCGAAGCGTGGGCCCGCCCGCACGGACATCGGCGACCGGAAGCGTGACGGGGGCGGCACCCGTATCGGCAGAACCTCCGGGCGGCGCATCCGCAGGCGGGGTGGCCGGCGGGCACGACTGACGCGCAGGGTCCGCGGGGCAGGCGTCCTGGGTCGTGTCGCCGTACCCGTCGCCATCCGCATCGGGCTCGACGGTCGCCTGAAGGAAGAGGGCAACCCCGGGGTTCCAGATGCCGAGCGGCGGGTTCACCACGGTGGACGAGTCGCCCGGTGCCGGCACATCGCTGCCGCGGGCCACCACCAGCACGGTCCCACCGTCACCCGAGAAGTTCCCGGGGATCCCGATGACCGAGCCCCCGCCTCCCGGCCACTCGAGCCCGATCATCCGCCCGGCGGCGACCGGGAGACGGCTGGGGAACACATGCACCCCCGCCGCTGGCGCAGTGGCCAGATCACTCGCACCGACCATGGTCACCTGCCCCAGTAGGGCATCCCTGAGCACGCGCAGCCGGAGCCCCGCGCGCTGGTCCGCCGTCTTCACCTTTCAGGACGTGATGACCCCCGCGGCCGGGGTGGTGATGATCGCCGACGGGACGGAATTCAGCAGCGGCTGCCACATGACGCACGCAGCCGGCGCGCAAAGTCCCGCACCCAAGGGGTCCGTCATGTTCACCTCGGGCGCAATCGTGAGGAAGACGGAGTCGGGCAGACCGATCGTGGTATCGGCCACGGCAACGACCGGTGCCCCCAGCGCGAGCACCGCTGTGCCGATCCGCGCACGCACACCGTGACGGATCATTCCGACACGCTACGCGACCGGTGGGCCGCAGTAGTCGCCGGGCGCCGGCCCGTCGTGTCGGACCGGCCGACGCGCGGTGAGGCGCGGGGGCCGCAGTCGGGACCCCCGCGCCGCCACCCCATCATCAGTCGCTGCAGGTCCCGACTGCCGTCCACTTGTCGCCGCCCGGGAACGTGCCCGATGCCCGGAACTGCCCGTTCAGCGAGATGGTGATCGTGTTCACCGGGCCGTCCAGGTTCAGGCCGCCACCGGTGATGGCCAGGGTGCCACCCGCCCCCTTCGGGCTGTCGAAGCCCAGCGTGTAGCCGCCGGCGGCCGTGCCGGTGGCCTCGATTCCGCTGCCCACGACGACGCACGATGACAGGTCGAACGTCCGGGCGATGTCCGGGCTGCCGATCGTCAGGGTGTCACCGGTCGTGTTCCCGCCACCACCGCCCCCACCGGGGCATGACGACGGGCGATTCGGCCACTCGTTCGCCAGGGCGTTGGCCGTCGCCGGGCCGAAGCGGCCATCGGTCGTGAGCCCCTCGGCCTTCTGGAAGGCGAGGAGCGCCGCCTCGGTGCCCGAGCCGAATACCCCGTCCACCTTGCCGTCGTAGTAACAGAGGCCCTTGAGGGCGGTCTGCAGCATGTCCACGGCGCCGGTGGTCTCAGTGCCGAGGGCAAGGTTGATGGCAGCCCAGGTCTGCGGACCGGCGACGCCGTCCACCGCGAGGTCGGCGCGCCTCTGGAGCGCCTTCACCGCGGCCGTGGTCATGGGCCCGTAGGTCCCGTTGATCGGGCCGTCGTAGAAGCCCAGCGTCGTGAGGTCGGTCTGGAGGGCCGTGGTCGCCTTGACGACCGGGTTCTCCGCCGGGGTCGTGGTGGTGGACGCCGTTGACGTCGAGGTCGTCGCGGTCGTGGTGGTCGGCGTCGGGGTCGGAACGGTCGCGGTGGTGTCGCTCGTCACGGTCACGGTCTCTGTGCCGCCGAACAGGCCACAGCCCGACGCCAGCAGCGCGACGGACGCGAGGCCTGCCGCCGCGGCGGCGATGCGTGTGGTCTTCATGCGGAGATCACCTCGTGGTGGGAAGGTCGTCCCTAGGGGATTCCCCACCGACCCCGCGTCCCCTTCCCTCTTGTACCCTCCCCGGTCGCCTCGCGGACGCGCGGGGTGACATCCACGCGACCTCGCACGAGGAGACCCTGTGAGCGCATCACCGGACCCGTTCAACGCACGCTCAACCCTCTCCGCAGGGGGCACCGACTACACGATCTGGCGCCTGGACGCGCTCGGGGCCGACCTCCCGCGCATGCCGTTCGTCGTGAAGATCCTCACCGAGAACGTGCTGCGGAACGCGGGCGGCGAGTTCGTGACCGACGACGACGTCCGCGCGCTCGCGGCCTGGGCGCCCGGATCGGGCACCGCGCGCGAGGTACCGCTGCTCCCCGCCCGTGTCGTGATGCAGGACTTCACGGGTGTTCCGTGCGTGGTTGACCTGGCGGCAATGCGTGACGCCATGCGCACCCTCGGCGCCGACCCCGGGCGGATCAATCCCCTGGTCCCGGCCGACCTGGTCATCGATCACTCCGTGCAGGTGGACTTCTTCGGCACCGGCCACTCGTTCGAGGACAACGTCGCACGGGAGTACGAGCGCAACGCCGAGCGCTACGCGCTGCTCCGCTGGGCCCAGCAGGCGTTCGCGGACTTCCGTGCCGTGCCGCCGGGGACGGGCATCGTTCACCAGGTGCACCTCGAGTACCTGGCGGCCGTCGTCGCCACCCGCGAGGTGGACGGCGAGATGCGCGCGTACCCCGATTCGCTCGTTGGCACCGACTCGCACACGACCATGATCTCCGGACTCGGGATCCTCGGCTTCGGCGTCGGCGGCATCGAGGCCGAGGCCAACCTCCTGGGCCAGCCCATCAACCTGCCCTGGCCGGTCGTGGTGGGCGTGAAGCTCACCGGCGCGCTGCAGCCGGGGGCCACGGCCACCGACCTGGTGCTCACGCTCACCGAGATGCTCCGTGCCCACGGCGTGGTCGGCAAGGTCGTCGAGTACTACGGCGACGGGCTCTCCAACATCACCCTGGCCGACCGCGCCACCATCGCCAACATGGGCCCCGAATACGGTGCCACCACGGGCATCTTCCCCGTTGACGCCGAGGCGCTGCGGTACCTCGTCACCACGAACCGCGGCCACCTGGTGCCGCTGGTCGAGGCGTACTGCCGGGCCCAGGGGATGTTCCGCGAGGACGGCGACCCCGACCCGCACTACGACGAGCACCTCGCCCTCGACCTCGGCGACGTGGTGCCCTCGCTGTCCGGCCCGCGCCGGCCGCAGGACCGCGTGGTGCTGCCCGAGGTGGGCAACCGGTTCATGGATGAGTACCCGGACGGCGTGCACCCCGACGCGGGCGGGCGCCACTACGACACCGTCGCGGTGGACATCGACGGGCAGGCCGTGGAGTTCGGGCCGGCATCGGTGGCCATCGCCGCCATCACCTCGTGCACCACCCCGTCGAACCCCTACGTGATGGTGGGTGCGGGTCTGCTGGCCCGGAACGCCGTCGAGAAGGGCCTGACGGTGGACCCGACGGTCAAGACCTCCTTCGCGCCGGG
>SXQZ01000033.1 GCA_005792725.1 Actinomycetota bacterium | reverse complement strand
TGGTCGCCAACGCCGGTGGCCCCCCGCCCGGGCGCTTCGTGGACACCGACGACGAAGGGTGGGACCTCGCCGTGCAGCAGAACCTGCTGGGCACGGTGCGCCTGATGCGCGCCGTCGTCCCGGGCATGCGGGCGCGGGGGTGGGGGCGCATCGTGGCCATCACCAGTACATCGGTGCGCGAGGTGATCGACGGCCTCGCGCTGTCCAACGCCACGCGGGCCGGCGTGGCCGGCGCGGTGCGCACGCTGGCACGCGAGGTGGCGGGCGATGGCGTGACCGTGAACAACGTGCTTCCGGGCCCGATCCTCACCGACCGCATGCGCGAGTTGCTCGGTGCGGAGCCCGACCTCGATGCGGCCATCGCCGCCCGGGGTGCGCGGAACCCCACGGGGCGGGTGGGAGATCCCGGCGAGGTGGGCGACCTGATTGCATTCCTCGCGTCGGAGCGCGCGGCGTTCATCACCGGCGCGTCGGTGATTGTGGATGGGGGGGAGAGCCGTGTTGTCGGCTAGGGGTCATGGGCACCCGCCGTTCGGGTTCAGCACGCGCATGCGCGTGGACTTCGCCGACACCGACGCGGGGGGGATCGTCTACTTCGGGAGTTACGGTCGGTACCTCGAGCGGGCCGTCGTGGCCTACCGGCGTGCCGTGGGCGTGCCGTTGATGGGCGAGGCGGATCACATGTTCGTGGTGCGCTCGATGGGCGTTGACTACCACGCGCCGCTGCGCTTTGACGACGATGTGGAGGCGTTCGTCCGGTGCGTGCGCATCGGGACCACGAGCCACACCATGGAGGTGCGTCTCCAGCGAATCGAGGCGGGTGGCGCCGTGCGGGTCGCGGATGCCCGTGCGGTGATCGTGGGAGTGCGGTCGTGGGATGACGCCACCCCGACGCCGATGCCCGGGGCACTGCGCTCCGCCTTCGAGGCCTTCGAGACACGCACGCATTGAACGCACGGCGGCTTGGCCAGGATGCCACGGTACTTGCGGCGGCCGGGGCGGACCTGCAGGCGCTCGGCGAGATCGAGGCGTGGGCCCGGCGGGCCGTGGTGGTCCCGGACGGCGCGGTGCTCGTGGACACCCACGTGCATCTGGGGCGGGATCGTGACGGCCACGTGCTCCCGGCCGCGGGTCTGGTCGCCGACCTCGATGCCAACGGGATCACGGCTGCCGTGGCGTTCCCCGCGGATGAGCCCGGGGCGGGAGGCGACTTCCGCGAGGCGAACCGGCGCGTCATCGATGCCGCTGCGGCGTACACCGGCCGCATCGTCCCCTTCTGCCGCGCCGATCCATCGGCTGCGGCCGAGCGGGTCATCGCGGAGGCGCACGCGGCCGGGGCCCGGGGCCTCAAGCTGCATCCCGTGGCCCAGCGGTTCCGCCCCGAGTCGCCCGAGTGCATCGCGGCGGTGCGGGCCGCCACCGATCTGCGGTGGCCCGTGCTCTTCCACGCGGGCTTCGGGGCCCGTCCGCTCGGTCCGGCGTTCGCCGCGCTGATCGAGGCCGTGCCCGACTGCCGGCTGATCCTGGCTCACGGGGGCCGGGGAGATCACCGGGCCCTGGCCGCCGCGACCGCCGGCCATCCGGGCGTGCTGTTCGACACCGCGGTTGCGTCGCTGCCCGATCTCGTCACGCTGCCGCCCGAGCGCATTGCGTTTGGATCGGATCGCCCCTACGGGGACCACGCGCAGGCGCTGCACCTCGTCGGCGTGAGCGCCCGCGTGGCGGGCTGGGATGCGGCCGCGCTGGCAGGCGTTCTCGGTGGCAACCTGCTGCGCTGGATCGGGCCGGTGATGCCGTGAGCACCGCCGACGCCCTGCGGGTGGTGGCGCTGGCCGCCCAGGCCGAGATAGCATTGGTGCGGCGGGACGACGTCGCGGGTGCCCTGCTGGCCCAGGCGGCCCGGGCGGCCGACGGAATGCCGGCCGGTGCCGTGCTGGGCGAGGCTGCCCGCGTCCTGCGCGCCGGGCCCGGTCGTGAGGCGGTGCGTCAGGTTGCGCTCTCGCTCTGCCGCATGGGTCTGCACGAGGCCCAGGCGGATGTACTGGGGGGCGGGGCATGAGCATGGAGAACCGCGCGCGCCTCGCGGAGGTGATGCGGTCAGGCGACCCCGACCTGGCCGAGGCCAACCTCCTGATCGCGGCCGAGGGGCGTCCCGGGGTGGACCCCGGGCGATGGCTCGCCGAGGTGGACCGGCTCGCCGGCATGGCGGGCGCCGCCGATGCGCAGGCCATCTTCGACCTGCTGCGGGAGGAGGGGTTCACCGGCGATTCCCGGACCTACGACGACCCGCGCAACTCATTCCTCGATCAGGTGATCCGCCGCCGCCGGGGACTGCCCATCTCGCTCTCGGCCCTCGCAATCGCGGTCGGTCGCCGTACCGGGGCGCCGGTCGTGGGTGTCGCGATGCCCGGCCACTACGTCGTTGCGGACCTTTCCGGCGGCGGCGTGCGGTACGTCGATCCGTTCCACGGCTGGGTCACGCGCACCATGAATGGGCTCGCGGGCATCGTGCACGATGCCTCGGGTACCGACCTGGAGCCGGGCCACCTGTCGCCCGCCACCGCCCAGATCACGGTCACGCGGATGCTCCTCAACCTCGAGGGCGCGTACCGGCGTCGCAGTCGCCCCGACGACGTCCTGTGGTGCTGCGAACTGCTTGCCCTCATCGACCCCGCGGATCCGGCCCCACGGGTACGGATGGCCGAGGTGCTCGTGGAACTGGGCCGACCCGACGAGGCGGAGGCCCTCCTCGGGTCGCTCCTCACCATGACCCCGCCATCCCTCGCGATGAGGGTGGCCGAGACGGTGCTGGAGGACATCCGTGCCGCCCGCCTCAACTGACCCGGGGTCCGGGGGATCAACGACGAGGGGCGCCCGCCGGCGCCCCTCGTGGAACTCGTGACGGCGCCGGGCTCAGCCGCGCGAGGCCAGGAACTCCTGGACCATTGCCTCGCCGGCCTCGTGGCCCTGCTCGAAGTACACGCGGTTGATCTCCTTGAAGACCTCCCACTGGGCGGGCACGTCGTCCTCGGCAAGGGTGGCGTCCACCGGGCAGGCCTCGACGCAGGCGTCGCAGTCAATGCATTCGGCCGGGTCGATGTAGAGCATCGTGGCCGTGTCTGCGTGCTCCTCGCCGGGTGCGGGGTGG
Source organism: Actinomycetota bacterium (assembly GCA_005792725.1). Lineage (GTDB taxonomy): Bacteria > Actinomycetota > Thermoleophilia > Miltoncostaeales > Miltoncostaeaceae > SYFI01. Next base: position 1,548 of record SXQZ01000033.1, on the reverse strand, counting down.
ATGCAATCCACGGGGCACACGTCGGCACACGACGTGTCCTTGGTGCCGATACAGGGCTCGGTGATGACGTAGGCCAACGAAGCTCTCCAGATGATCGCTGCGCGGACGGGGACGGGTCCGCCGGACGCAGGGGAGTCTAGCCGGTCGGCAGGCGGACATCCGAACGGTTCGGCAGCCCGAGGGATTCGGCCACGCGGCCGGCGATGCCGGCGAGGGCACGCCCCGCCGGGCTGTCGGGCCGGGCGGCCACCACGGGCACCCCGTCGTCACCGGCCCGTGCCACGTCCGACTCCAGCGGCACCTGCCCGAGCAGCGGCACCCCGAGGTCGGCGGCAAGGGCGGCGCCCCCGCCCCCTGCGAACACCTCGTACCGCGCACCGGTGTCGGGGGCGACGAACCACGACATGTTCTCGACCACCCCGATCACCGGCAGGTCCACGCGGTCGGCCATTGCCGCGGCCCGGCGCGCCACGCGCTGCGCGGTGAGCTGCGGCGTGGTGACCACCAGAACGTTCGCGGACGGCAGCAGCTGGGCCAGCGAGAGGGAGACGTCCCCGGTACCGGGGGGAAGGTCCACCAGCAGCACGTCGGGCTCATCCCAGAAGACCTCGGTCACGAACGACGTGAGCGCCTTGTGCAGCATCGGTCCGCGCCAGATCACCGGATTGTCGTCGGCCGTCATGAAGCCGATTGACATCAGCCGCACCCCATGGCTCTCCACGGGGATGATGAGGTCATCGAGCATCACCGGCTGTTGTGCCGCGCCCATCATCCTCGGGATCGAGTACCCGTACACATCGGCGTCCAGAAGCCCGACGCGGTGGCCCTCCGCGGCCAGTGCCACCGCAAGGTTGCACGTGATGCTCGACTTGCCCACCCCACCCTTGCCGGATGCCACGAGGAGCACCCGGGTGCGGGACCCGGCGGTGAACGGGCTGTCCTTCCGCGGCCCGCCGATGATCGACTCGCGCACGCCCGCGCGCTCCTCGTCGGTCATCGTGTCCAGGCCCACCTGCACGCCCTCCACGCCGGGCAGTGCGGCCACCGCCTGGCTCACACGCCGCTGGATCTCCGCCTTGAGCGGGCACCCGGCGATCGTCAACTTGATGGTGATCGCCACGCGCCCGCCCTCGACGTCCACCGACCCCACCATGCCCAGGGCGACGATGCTGCGGTGCAGCTCGGGATCCAGGACCTGGTCGAGGGCGGCGAGGACGGCTTCTCTGGTCAGTTCGCTGCTCACGTTCCTCCGTTGATCCGCACGGGCGTCGCCCGTCTGCGTCTGCTCACGTCGCTTCGTTCATCCATCTCGGCGCCGGCCCTGTGCGGCGGGTCGCATCGCTTCCTTGATCCATCCCGGCGCCGCTCCTCTGCCGGCGCCCCTCCGGTTCGGCGGGTCGCATCGCTTCCTTGATCCATCCCGGCGCCGCTCCTCTGCCCGCGCCCCTCCGGTTCTGCGGGTCGCCTCACCTCGTTGATCCATCCCGGCGCCGCTCCTCTGCCGGCGCCCCTCCGGTTCTGCGGGTCGCCTCACCTCGTTGATCCATC
>SXQZ01000032.1 GCA_005792725.1 Actinomycetota bacterium | reverse complement strand
GGGGTGTCGCCGGCATGCAGGATCAGGTCGCACCCGGCCAGCGCTAGGGGCACGGACTCGGGCAGCGCGGGCAGCGCCTCCCCGACATGCGTGTCGGCGACCACGCCGATGCGGACGGCGCCGGTCAGATGGCCATGGCGTGGTAGCCCGCGTCCACGTGCAACGTCTCGCCCGTGACGGCCCGGGCGAGGTCGGAACACAGGAACAGGGCGGCATCGGCGACCTCGTCCGCGTCGATCGCGCGGCGCAGCGGCGAGCGCTCGATCGCGTTGTCGACCATGTCCCCGAAGCCCGGGATGCCGCGGGCGGCGAGCGTGCGCACGGGTCCCGCCGAGAGCGCATTCACGCGCACCTGTGCCGGGCCCAGATCCCACGCCAGGTACCGCACGATCGACTCGAGCGCCGACTTGGCGATGCCCATCACGTTGTACCCCGGAACGGCGCGCTCGGCCGCCACGTAGCTCAGGGTGATGATGGCGCCGCCACCGGCCTCGCGCATGTGGGGGTCCACCCGCTCGGCGAGGCGCTTGAGCGACCATGACGAGATGTCGAGTGCCAACCGGAAGCCGTCGTCCGAGACATCCATGAAGCGCCCGCCGAGGTCGTCGACCTTGGCGAAGGCGATGGCGTGCACGAGGATGTCGATGCCCCCCAGCGCCTCGGCCGTACCGGCGACCGCCGCGTCGAGTTGGGCGTCATCGGTGACGTCGAGCGGGAGCACCGGCACGGGACCCCCCGTGAGCTCGCCCGCGAGCCTGCGGACGTCGTCCTCCACCCGCTCGCCCTGGAAGGTCAGCGCCACGCGCGCGCCCTCCTGGTCCAGGCGGCGCGCGATGGCCCACGCGATGCTGCGCTTGTTGGCGACGCCCACCACCAGTGCCCGCTTGCCCTCGACGATCCCGCTCACACCGTCCCCCGACCTCTCGTGCTGACCGCCGCAGGCTAGCCTGCGAACCCGTGCGATTCCCCGGACGTGCACTCACCACGCTCCTCGCGGCCATCGCCGTCGCGGTCACCTGCGTGCTCATTCCCGCCCCGCGCGCCGCGGCCCACGCGGTGGTGGAGCAGATCACGCCGTCCGACCGCTCCCGGTTGGCGGCCGGCCCCACGAGGGTGATGATCCGCTTCTCGGAAGCCGTGCAACTGCTGCGCCCCGACGACCTGACGGTCGTCGATGCCACGGGGCAGCCCGAGGCGCGCGGACCGGGGCATGTGATGGCGTCGGACGCCGCGGTGGCCGAGGTACCCGTGCGGTCGCACCTTCCGACGGGCACCTACACCGTGCGCTGGCGCGTCGTGTCGGCGGACGGGCACATCATCCCGGGGGCCAGCGTGTTCGCCGTGGGGGATGTGCCGTTGGCGCCCCCCTACCTCGGGGGGCCGGGCGGCGGATCCGGGCCCGCGGAGACCTCGACGTGGGCAGTGACGGCCCGATGGATCGAGCTGGTGGGCATCGGAGGCCTTCTGGCCCTCATTGGGTTCCGCCTGCTCATCTGGCGATGGACGTGGCGCCCGCCACCGCCGGTCCCCGCGGATGGACGCGACGCGGCCCTCGCGTGGAGCCGCGATACCTGGTGGGTGGCGTTCGGAGCCCTGGCGCTGGTGTCACTGGCCGGCGAGGCCTGCGTGCTGGTGGTCAAGACGGCGGGCGCGCTGGGCACCTCGGTATGGGGTGCGCTCGGTGACCCGGCCGGCATCGTGCGCGTGCTGGCCGACACCCGGTTCGGCGACCTGCTGCAGGTGCGCACCCTGGCGCTGTTCGTGCTGTTCGCCGTGGGCGTCTGGCGCTTCCTTGCCGAGTACCGCAGCGACGCCGCACCGACGGCCCGGGATGCGGACGGCGGGCTCGCACCCATGCTCATCATGCTCGTGCCGGCGCTCGTTGCAGTCGGGTCCATTTCGGCGCAGGGGCATGCGTCCACCACGGCGATGCCCGCGCTGCAGGTGCCGATGGACGCCCTGCATGTCGCCATGGCGGGCGCATGGATCGGGTGCCTGGCAATCGTCGCCCTGCACCTTCTGCGGCTGCCGCGGATCGCGGGGGTGGGTGGTCGCCTGATCGGGGGCCTCGCCCTCGCCCGCTTCTCGGCCCTCGCGGTCATCGCGGTGGCGCTGCTGGTGCTCTCGGGCGTCGTGCGCGCGGTGGGCGAGATGTCGTCACCCGCGGACCTCTGGGAGACGTCCTACGGTTGGACGATCCTCGTGAAGATCGGACTGCTGGCCGTGGCGACCGTGCTGGCCCTGCGCTCGCGGCGCATCGTGTCGGCGCTCCGGCACGCCGGTGGGGCGCCGAACACGGCCACCCTCGCCCTGGTGCGCAGGAACGCGTGGATCGAGGTGGCCATCACGCTGGTCGTGGTGGCACTGGCGGGGCTCCTCGTGGGCCAGGTGCCCCCGATCTCATGACGACCCTCGTGCTGATGCGCCACGGCGTGGCGGAAGGCGACCACCCCGGCGGCGACGGCGCCCGGAGGCTGACCGCCCACGGCCGGGAGCAGGCACGGCGGGCGGCGGCGGGCCTGGTCGCACTGGGGGTGCACCCCGACGTCGTGGTGACCAGCCCACTCGTGCGGTGCGTCCAGACGGCCGACCTCGTGGGCGCCGCCGCCGCCTGTCCGGTGGAGCACGACCGCCGCCTGGCGCCCGGCATGACCGCGGATGACCTCCTGGAGATCGTCATCGCGCACCCCGACGCGGACGTGCTGCTGGCCTGCTCGCACCAGCCCGGGCTCACCTACGCCCTGTCCGACCTCACCGGCTGCGGGTACCTGGAGTTCAAGCGCCCCGGAGTCGCCGTGATCACGCTCGATGTGCCCCGCCCCGGCGGCGGCACCCTGGCCGCGGTCCTGCCGCCGCGCATACTGCGCGCAGCGGGCTAGGTGGTCGCGTCGGTGAGGACGACCGGGGTGATCGAGCGCTGGAAGAGCTGCTTCGGCTCCCCGTCCAGCACGTCGGCCCCCTGCTCCTCGATGAGCAGCAGCATCCCGCGGCGCTCCTCGCGGCGCTTGTCGTAGAGCGCCTCCCACCCGGTCGCCTCGGCGCGGCGCTCATTGGCCACGGCGAGATGATGCAGCGTGTGCGCCACGTGCTCCGTGGGCGTGGCGTTGCCGAGCCGGTCATGTGCATCAAGCAGCAGCATGGCCCTCATCCACGAGGTGCCCGCCGACTCCCGCGCGAAGCGTGTCCACTCCGGGGGCATGGCATCCTCGAGCCGATCCACGATCCCGGCCCACACCGCGAGGTCGGGGGCGGCGTCGGTGCCGTCGGTGTCCGCCGGGTCGGTCATGCGCTCTCGCCGGCGCCGGGCGGCGGCGCCCCCGCAGGGGCGCCGCGCACCGGTCAGCGGCTGGCGATCTCCACGTAGTCGCGCTCCGGGGCGCCCACGTACACCTGACGGGGACGGGAGATCTTCTGCTCCTTGTCGTTGATCATCTCAAGCCACTGCGCGACCCAGCCCGGGGCGCGGCCGATGGCGAACATGACCGTGAACATG
>SXQZ01000031.1 GCA_005792725.1 Actinomycetota bacterium | reverse complement strand
GCGGGGGATGTCAACGGCGACGGACGCGCGGATGTCATCATCGGAGCGCCCGGCGCGGGCAACAACACCCGGGTCGCCTCCGGGTCGTCCTATGTGGTGTACGGGTCCGCAACCCCGGTGAACATCCATCTCCTCGATTTCAACCTCGCGAGCGCCGCGGGATTCCGGATCGACGGGGACGACGCCAATGACGCGAGCGGCTACTCGGTGGCGGGAGCGGGGGATGTCAACGGCGACGGGCGCGCGGATGTCATCATCGGTGCGTACGGCGCGAGCAGCAACGGCCTGCTGTCGTCCGGGTCGTCCTATGTGGTGTTCGGGTCCGCAACCCCGGCGAATATCCACCTCCTCGCCTTCAACGTCCCGAACGCCGCGGGCTTCCGGATCGCCGGGGCCACAGCGGGTGACAACAGCGGAATCGCGGTGGCGGGTGCGGGGGATGTCAACGGCGACGGACGCGCGGATGTCATCATCGGGGCGCGCTACGCGGCCAACAACGGCCTGGCCTGGTCCGGATCGAGCTATGTGGTGTTTGGGCCCGTGACCCCGGCGAACGTCAACCTCAGTACGTTCACCTCAGCGGGCCCCGCGGGCTTCCGCATCGACGGATCGGCCGCGAATGTCCAGAGCGGCCGCGCGGTGGCGGGAGCGGGGGATGTGAACGGCGACGGGCACGCAGATGTCATCATCGGTGAGCCCCGTGCGGACAACAACGGCCGATCGATCTCCGGATCGTCCTATGTGGTGTACGGGTCCGCATCCCCGGTGAACATCACCCTCAGTGCGTTCACCTCAGCGGGCCCCGCGGGCTTCCGCATCGACGGGGCCGCCGAGGGCGACCGGAGCGGCTCCTCCGTGGGAGGGGTGGGGGATGTCAACAGCGACGGGCGCGCGGATGTCATCATCGGGGCGCCGTATGCGGGCAACAACAGCCGATTGCTCTCCGGATCGTCCTATGTGGTGTACGGGTCCGCAACCCCGGCCACCCTCGACCTGAATGCCTTCGCCGCACCGGGCGCCAGGGGCTTCCGGATTGATGGTGCCCACGCGTTTGACCGGAGCGGGCAGTCGGTATCCGGCGCGGGGGACGTCAACGGCGACGGGCGCCCCGACACCCTCATCGGTGCGCCGATGTCGGACGGCCATCCGGTCAGCGGCACCGGACAGGCCAACGTGGTCTACGGCTTCGGCACCGCCTCGGTGTCCTACCCGGGCCCGGTGAGCGCGGCGGCGGGCACCGCCATCACCGCCCTGCGCCCGGTCGTGGCGCGCACCGGTGCGGCCTCCTTCAGCACGAGCCCGGCCCTGCCCTCAGGAATCGTGCTCGACGGCGCGACCGGGGTGATCTCCGGCACCGCCGCACAGGCCGCCTCAGGCGCGGTCACGGTGACCATGAGCGACCTCACCGGCCAGGCGAGCACCTCCGTCCAAGTGGCCATCACCGCGGCACCGGTTGCCGCGGCACCGCTGCCGCGCCTGGCGGGGGCCACCCGCTGTACGAAGCGGACGTGCACCACCACCGGCCGCGCCCCCCGGACCACCACCCGGGTCACCCAGACGGCCACCACGCCCACGCGGGCCACCTCACGTGGCGCGACCGCGGCCACCGCCCGCCCGCGCAGGGCCACCGGGCGGTGCACCATCACCACCCGGGGCACCGGCCGCACGGCCACGCGTACCTACCGGTGCACCATCACGCCCGCGAAGGGGAAGTGGACCCTCACCACCACGGCGCTCACGCGCACCACTCCCCTTGCCCGCTCGGTGCGCACGCTCACCGTCAGGTAGCCCCCCGGGGCCCGAAGGCCGAGTTGCCGTTCGGAACCTCTTTAGGCACGACGCCTCGTGGGCAGACCTCTCCTGCCCGCCCGTGATCCGGCGGTGCCCCGGTGATCCGGTAGGCCGTCGGCCCTCAGAGCGTGGCGGCGGCCCGCACCGCCCGCACCTCGTCCGCGAACGTGGCCGGATCGACACGGGGGAGGTCCACGAGCAGGTGCTCCACCCCCACCGCCGCGAGCCGCGGCACGAGGTCGGCGACCTCTGAGGGGGTCGCGCGGACGCGCACCGACACGGCGACCGAGCCCGGGGGGCGTCCGGCCGCGACCTCCCCGGCCCGCAGCGCGGCGATGGGGGCCGCCAACCGATCGGGATCGGACCATGTGGTGTGCCAGGCGTCGCCCCGCCGCGCCGCCCGGCGGACGCCCGCGGGGGAGTTGCCGCCGACCCACACGGGCGGGCCCCCGGGCCGCGCCGGGAGGGGCGCGATCGCGAGGCCCCGGGCGTCCACGCGCGCCGTGACCACGCCCGTGTCGCCGGCCCAGAGGCGCCGGCACACCTCGATGCACTCGTCCGTACGCGACCCGCGTTCGGCGAACGGCACGCCGAGCGCCCGGAACTCGTGCTCCATCCAGCCGGAGGCCACGCCGGCGATCACCCGCCCGCCGGAGAGCGTATCGAGGGTCGCGAGCGACTTCGCCAGCGCGACCGGGTGCCGGTAGGGCGCCACCAGCACGCTGGTGCCGAGGCCCACGCGCCCGGTGACCGCCGCCGCCCAGGTGAGCACCGTCAGAGGGTCGTGGAAGGCCGCGGGGGGCCGGATGGACTTCGGCGGCAGGATGACGTGGTCGGACACCCATACGTCGTCGGCGCCGGCGGCCTCCGCGGCGCGCGCGGCGTCGGCGACGAACGCGCCATCAACGGGCTCGCGGTACTGCGGCAGGTGGATGCCGATGCGCACCGCTATCCGCCCGCGACCGGCTCCTCGGTGATCTGCTGGCCCGCGGGGGCGGAGCGCGCCAGGCGGAAGGCGCGGATGACCGGCTCGTCGGGGACCTGCAGCGAGACAATGACGTAGAGGGGCTCGGAGAAGAAGGCGAGCTCGACGTCGGTGGTCGAGGGGTAGGCCGCCGATCGGGTATGCGAGTGGTAGATGGCCACCAGATCCTCGTCCGCGTCCTCGATGGCGTCCATCAACGCCATCTGCTCGCGCGGGTCCATCACGTACATGAAGGGCGTGCCCTCGGCGTTGGTCGCGGGCAGCACGCGCGTGGCCTGGTCGCCATGGCCCGCGATGAGGCCGCAGCACTCGTTGGGGAACTCCGCGCGGGCATGCGCGATGATCGCGTCGGCCAGCGCCGCCGGCAACTTCATCCCGTGGCCGCCGCTACCAGAAGACGCCGTTGTCGAGGGTCTCCTCGACGGCGGCGATGTCGTCGGTCCAGATGCCGGCCGACAGGTACTTCCACCCGCCATCGCAGACGATGCCGACGACGGTGCCGCGCTCCATTCCCTGCGCAACCCGGGTGCAGGTGTGCAGGACGGCGCCGCTGGAGACCCCGGCGAAGATCCCGTGCTCGCTCGCGAGGCGGCGGGTCATCACGATGGCGTCCATGTTCTCGACCAGCAGCTTCCGGTCGAGGCGGGAGAGGTCGAGGATCGGCGGGACGAACCCGTCGTCGAGACTGCGCAGGCCGCTGACCGGGTCGCCCTGCAATGGCTCGCAGGCGATCACCTGGATGTCCGCGCGGTGCTCCTTCAGGCGCTGCGAGCACCCCATGAGCGTGCCGCCGGTGCCGAGCCCGGCGACGAAGGCGTCCACCTCCGGGCAGTCGCGGATGATCTCGGCCGCCGTTCCCTCGTAGTGGGCACGCGGGTTGGCCGGGTTGCCGTACTGGAAGAGCATGGGGATGCCCTCCTGTGCCGACAGCCGGCGGGCCATCTCCACCGCGCCGTTCGAGCCGGTCTCGCCCGGGCTCTCGATGATCTCGGCGCCGTAGATCTGCAGCAGGCGCCGGCGCTCGTCGGTGACATTGCCGGGCATGACCGCGATGAGCCGGTAGCCGCGCACGCGGGCGATCATGGCGAGTGAGATGCCCGTGTTCCCGGAGGTCGGCTCCATGATGGTGTCGCCGGGCTTCAGGACCCCGCGGGCCTCCGCATCGTCAATGAGCGACTTCGCGGTGCGGTCCTTGATGGATCCCGTGGGATTGTGGCTCTCCATCTTGGCGAGGATGCGCACATCGGGGTTGGGCGACAGCCCGGACACGTCGACCAGCGGGGTCTCGCCGATGGTGGCGACGAGGTCCTCGGACACCGCGAGTGGCGGGGCCTCGAGGCCGGTGCGGCTCATCCGGCGCCGCCCGCCATGGCGGGCAGGATCAACAGGGTGTCCCCGCCGCCCACCGGCGTGTCGGTCCACTGCAGCAAGCGGGCATCCTCGTCGTTCACATAGACATTGACGTACCGGTGCAGCTCACCCTCGGGCGTGAGGATCTGGGCGCCCACGGCCGGATGCGCCCGGCACAGGTTGGTGAGCACCTCGCCCACCGTCGCCCCCGGGGCCTCCACGGTGCGCTCGCCGTCCACGGCCTGCCTCAGCACGGGTGGGATCTTCACGATGCTCACGCGGTGGCACCCACGTTCCCGTGACTGCCGATTCCGGCGCACCAGGCCTCGTAATCGCGCAGGCGCAGGTCGGCGTCGGGGCCGCAGGACGGGCAGTCCGGGTCGCGCCGCACCTTGAGTTCCGTGAAGGTCATGCCGAGGGCGTCGTAGATGAGAAGGCGCCCCGACAGGGTGTCGCCGATACCGAGGAGCACCTTGATGGCCTCCGTGGCCTGGATGTTGCCCATCACGCCGCACAGCACGCCGAGCACGCCGGCCTCGCCGCACGAGGGCGCCAGATCGGGTGGCGGGGGCTCGGGGAAGAGGCAGCGGTAGCAGGGGCCGTCATACGGCAAGAACACCGAGGCATGGCCCTCGAAGCGCAGGATGCTCGCGTGCACCAGCGGCGTCCTGGTCATCAGGGCCGCGTCGGCCATGAGGTAGCGCGTCGGGAAGTTGTCGGCCCCGTCCACCACCACGTCGTACTGGTCGAGGAGGTCGAGCACGTTGTCGCGGTTCACGCGGAAGGGGTGCACGTTCACCTGCACCTCGGGGTTGAGCGCCGCGATGGCCGCCCGTGCACTCTCGCCCTTGTTCATGCCCACGCGGTCGGTCGTGTGGATGATCTGCCGCTGCAGGTTGCTCTCGTCCACCACGTCGTCGTCCACGAGGCCCAGGGTGCCGACGCCGGCGGCGGCGAGGTAGTACGCCGCGGGCGAGCCCAGGCCCCCCGCCCCGATCAGCAGGACCTTGCTGTCGAGCAGCGCCAACTGGCCCTCCTCCCCCACCTCGGGGATGAGCACATGCCGCGAGTAGCGCGAGCGCTGGGCGGCGGTGAGGATGCGGGGCACCTCAACGGGGTAGTTGTTCTGCTTCCACCGGGCGAACCCGCCGGCCAGGCTCGCGACGTTGGTGAACCCCATGTCCGCGAGGGTCTTGGCTGCCAGGAGCGACCGCTGGCCGCTGGCGCAGGAGATGACGAGGTCCCGGTCGTGGTCGGGGACGATGCCGCCGATCCGGCTCTCCAGGAACCCACGCGGGATGTGCACCGCACCCGGCAGGTGACCCTGATCCCATTCGGCCGTCTCACGGACATCAACGATGAGGGGTCCGTCGCCGGTCGCCACGCGGGGCGCCACGGCGGAGGGCTCGACCTCGGGGATCACCTCCCGCGCAGCGGCCAGCAGGTCCTGATAGCTCGGGGACATCGGGTTATTCGCCTCGTTCCTCGTTTCCCGGTAAAACCGGTGGCAATAATAGCAATTAGCCCGCAGTGGTCCCGCAACGCGTAACGTCGGACCCCCGGGAAGGGGCCGACGACCATAGCGGGCGGCCCGTCCGGGCGGAGGCGCGAACGGAATGCCAAGTGGATCCCCAGGAGCACGCCCGTGAACCCGGACGCGAACGTGAGGTGCCCGCCATCGGGGCGCGGACCGGGGTTCACCCCCTGCCGGGGGTGCCCGGCACCCGGACGGTGCCGGGCACCGGGGTTCGCATGCCCCCGGTGATCCCCAAGAGCAACTTCGTGAACCCGGACGCCCGGATCACGTGCCTGACACCGGGGTGCTGGGGGGATCTTGTCCTGTTCCCCACGGGGGAGGTGGACCATGACGGCATCCCGGGGTTCGCCAACGCCACGCTCTGCCCGCTCTGCATGACCGGCTTCGACCTCGACCCCGACATCTCCGACCGCGACCTCTACCTGCAGGTGTCGTGGCTGCGGGCGAACCCCGGGGAGGCCCTTCCCGACGAGGTGCCGGCGCCCGGCGATAACACGTGAGCGGCCGGCGCGACCTGTTCGGTGACGCCGTCGAGCGCACCCTGTCGGGCACGCGCCCGCTGGCCGCGCGCATGCGACCGGGGCGGCTGGACGAGGTGGTGGGCCATGCCGAGCATCTCGGGGCCGACGGCTTCCTCCGGCGCGCCATCGCCGAGGATGACGTGCCATCGCTCATCCTCCACGGGCCGCCGGGAACCGGCAAGACGACGCTCGCCCGGGTCGTGGCCACCAGCACGCAGGCCGAGTTCGAGGAGCTCTCCGCCGTGTCGGCGGGGCTCGCCGACGTGCGGGCCGTGATGCAGCGTGCCCGCGACCGCCTGGCGGCCGGCACGCGCACGGTGCTGGTCCTCGACGAGATCCACCGTTTCACGAAGAGCCAGCAGGACGCCCTGCTCCCGGCGGTCGAGGACGGCCTGGTCGTGCTGGTCGGTGCCACCACCGAGAACCCGTACTACGAGGTCAACTCGGCGCTGGTGTCGCGCATGCGCGTGCTGCGGCTCGACGCGCTGGGACCCGACGATGTTGCGGGGCTGATCGACCGGGCCATCGCCGACGAGCGGGGGCTCGGCGGCCTGGTGGCAGTGACCCCGGAGGCGCGCCAGGCCATCACCCGCGTGGCCGGCGGCGATGCCCGCCATGCCCTCAACCTGCTTGACGCCGCGGCCGGGCTGGCCGGCGACGGGCCGGTGACGGCGGAGGTCGTCGCGCGGGCGGGCGGCGGGCGGGCGGTGGTGTACGACAAGGATGGCGACCAGCACTACAACGTGGCCTCGGCCTTCATCAAGTCCCTGCGCGGCAGCGACCCCGACGCGGCCCTGTACTGGATGGCGGTGATGCTGGAGGGTGGCGAGGACCCGAAGTTCATCGCGCGCCGGATGATCGTGGCGGCCAGCGAGGACATCGGCAACGCCGACCCCCGGGCCCTGGAGGTGGCCGTGGCGGCCGCGCGCGCGCTGGAGTTCGTGGGCCTGCCCGAGGCACGCATCAACCTCGCGCAGGCCGCGACCTACCTGGCGCTCGCGCCCAAGAGTGACGCCGCCTACCGGGGAATCGACGCCGCCCTCGCCCGGGTGCGCGACGAGGGCGCGCACGTGCCGCCCCTGGCCCTGCGCGATGCGAGCCCGGCCAACCGCGAGCACCTCGGGCACGGCACCGGATACGTCAACCCGCACGGCGTGCCGGGGCGGGTCACCGGGTCCTCCTGCATGCCCGAGGGGATGGAGGACGTCCGCTTCTTCGACCCCGGCGGCGTGGGAGCGGAGGGCGAGATGGCAGCCCGGCTCGCCGCGCTGCGGGCGCGGGCGCGGGGCGCGGGCGCGTCTGGCACGATTCCGCCGTCAGTCGAACCGGGGGATGACGGGTGAGCATCGAGGTGGAGATCGGACCGATGCCGGCGGGCGAGTTCCGCAGGCTGTTCCGCTACGCGGAGGCCGGGGCGTCGGGCGAGCGCGTCCAGGGGAAGGCGGATGACCCCCTGCGCGCCGTGGCCGAGATCATGCTGCGCCATGGCGGCACCGCGATCGGCGAGGAGGGCTTCCGGATCACCCTGCCCGCGGACGCCGAGGAGGAGGTCCTCATCATCCGCACGTCGCTCATCCGGGAGGGAGTGGGGCACCGGCTGGAGCAGCAGCTGGACGGCGGGCTCAGCGAGGAGGTCTCGTGGCACGCCCACGGCGACCACGAGCACGAGCGCGCGGTGGTGCGCACCCGCCGCGGCGACGTTGCCCTGGTCGTGACGGCATGGGCCGAGATGGCCGTCACCTGTCCCGACGCGGACATCCGTGACCGGCTCAACGACTACTTCTTCGTGGACGCCACGGGCCACCACATCACGGAGATCCCCCTCAACATCGACGAGGACATCCCCGACGCGGATCGCGAGGTGGACGGCGTGCCGCTCCTGCTCGGCGACGAATGGTCCCTGATCGCCCGCTACCACGGCGACCTCGAATTGCGCGACCGCCTCAACGACCTGTTCGCCGGCCACCGCGCGCTGGGCGCGGCGGACGGACCCGACGACCTGGCGTAGCGCAGTGACCACGGGCGGCGACCTGAGCGCGCACGAGCGTGCCCGTGTGGCGCCGTATGTGACCGACTCCGTCGGCCCGGTGTTCGCGCTGGTCAACCTGCCCGAGGCGGTGAAGGGCGCACTGTTCGCCCGCTACTCCCGCAGCGCCGACTCGGTGCGGCGCATCCTCCTCGACGAGTTCCTCCCCGACGATCAGGGCGCCGACGCCGTGCCGTCCCCCGAGGTCGGGGCCGGCCGGGCGCGGGACTTCTTCCAGCGCGTGCTCGCCGACTACGGCGACGACTCGGTCGCGCAACTCGGCGGGGCCCACGTGGCGATCGAGGGCGTGAGCAACGTGCTCACCAAGGTCATCGAATGGGGGCGCCTCGCGTCGTACCTGGAGCAGTCCACCCGCTACGTGCCCTACACCGACCGCCCGGATGGCCGCTGGAAGTACGTGCGCCCGCCGGGTATCTCGGCGCACCCCGACCTGATCGCGCGATACGAGCAGGTGCTCGATGACGCCTTCGCCACCTACGCGCACCTCAACGACGCGGTGCTCGCCGGCCTGACCGCGCAGAGCGGCCCGGGCACGGACGACCCGGCCCTGCGGCGCGCCCTGCGGGCGCGGGCGCTCGACGCCGTGCGCGGCCTGC
>SXQZ01000030.1 GCA_005792725.1 Actinomycetota bacterium | reverse complement strand
TTCAGCGACGAAGAAGCCTAATCGCCATCGGCACCGGCACGGACGTGGCGGCCGAGGCGGCCGACATCACGCTGGTCACCTCCGACCCCCGCGCGATCGCCGACGCCATCCGGCTGTCACGGCGCACGCTGCGCACCATTCAGGGCAACCTCGTGTGGGCGTTCGGCTACAACGTGGCGGCCATACCGCTGGCGGTGCTGGGCCTGTTGAGCCCGCTCATCGCCGCAGCGGCCATGGGGCTCTCGAGCATCTTCGTCGTCACGAACTCCCTGCGTCTGCGTGGGTTCCGGCCGGCCCGCTAGGCTCCCGGGCGTGTCGCGGGATTACCTGGGCAGCGGTGGTCGCCTTGAGGGCGGCCCCGCCGACGAGCTGGTGGCGGCGGGCTACCGGTACGAGGCCGCCGCCGGACCCCGGCTGGCGGACGGCCTCTCGACGTCTGACCTCGCCCATGCGGTGGCGCTGACCGAGGCGGGCGCGATCCCCGGCGATCAGGCCCGGGCGCTCCTCATGGCCCTGCTCGCGCTCGACGGGATCCCGGGCACGGAGTTCCCGTTCGACCCCGCGCGGGGCGACGCGTTCAACAACCGCGAGCACCAACTAAAGGAACGCGCGGGGACGGTGGCCGCCGGCTGGCTGTCCGCCGGGCGTCCGCGCCGGGAGGCGTTCCGGGTGGGTCTGCGGCTGGTCGCGCGTGACGCCGCGCGCGACCTGCACGACGCGTGTACCGACCTCGCCGCCGCCCTTACGCGCCTCGCCGCCCGCCATGCCACCGACCTGGCCGCCGACTACACGTACCTGCAGCCCGCCCAGCCCACACGCCTCGGGCACCTGATGCTGGCTTCGGCGTATCCGGTGCTGCGCGATGCGCAGCGGCTCCGGCGGGTGCATGCCGATCTCGACCTGTCCGTGGCCGGCGCGGGCGGCAGTGCCGGATCGCGCTGGCCGCTCGATCGCCGGAGACTGGCCGAGCTGTTGGGCGCCTCCGGTGTGGTACCGCATGTGCGGGACGCGATGTGGCAGTGGGACCCGTACGTGGAGTTGGTGGCCGCCACGGCCACGGCCGCCACCAACCAGAGCCAACTGGCGCAGGATCTGGAGATCCTCGCCAGCCAGGAGTTCGCAATCGCCTCGCTCGCCGACGAGCACAGCCGCGCGAGCGCCCTGATGCCCCAGAAGCGGAACCCGTATGCGCTCGCCGTGGTACGTGCCACCGCGGGCACGGTGTCGGGCGACCTGGCAGGGGTCCTCGTGACCCTGCACACCGGCTCGGCGCGGACCGACCATTTCCACGTGCTCAACGCGGTGGTGCCGCGCCTGATGGACGAGGCCGTGGCATCGTCGCGGCTGATGGCCGCCGTCGTGGATCGCATGACGCTGGACGCGGCACGCGCGGGAGAGGGGGCCCGGCGGGGGTTCATCACGGCCGCGGACCTCGCCGACGTGCTGGCCCAGGAGGCCGGGCTGGACTACCGCACCGCGCACCACGTGGTGGGTCGTGCCGTGAAGATCCTGGTGGACCAGGGCCGGGACGAGTCGGGCCTCACCCCGGCGCTGCTGGCCGAGGCGGCGAAGGCCAGTGACGGCATTGACCTGGTGGTGGACGAGGCGCTCATCGCCCGGGCGCTCGATCCCGCGGCGGCGGCCGACACCCGGCGGCAGCAGGGATCGTCGGCCCCGGGTGAGACCGAGGCGATGGTGGACGCGTGCGGCGATGAGATCGCCAGCGCGCGCGCGTGGAGCGCCGGGGCGCGTGAGCGGGCATCCCGCGCCCATTCCGCCCTGCGCGACCGTGCCCGGGCGCTGACCGGCACCTAGGGCACCGAGGTGCCATCCGCGGCGGCGTGGGTCACGTGCACGCGGGCGGCGTACCGGCGGAGCAGCCGGTAGAGCGCAGGGCCGATCAGCAGCGCGAACACCACATTGCCGACGGCGTGGGCGATGTCGAACCAGGCGCTCGCGACGCACGCCGTGATGAACGCGGCCCATGAGACCTCCGGCCCGAAGGTGGCGAGGAACCACAGGTTCATGGACCAGCCGAAGAGGAACCCCCATGCGCCCGCGATGCAGGCAAGGCCGAGGCGCCGGCGGGTGGCGGGGCGGAACAGCGCGCCCGATGCGCCCACGGCACCCCACAGCAGCATCTGCGCCGGTGTCCACGGGCCCTGGCCGAGGAAGGCGTTGGAGATGAGCGCGGCGAGCGCGCCCACGGCCATCCCGGCCCGGGCCCCGAGCGCGGCCCCGGCCACCAGGCACATGGTGGTCACGGGCTTCACCGAGGGGATGGGGGCGAACAGCACGCGACCGGCGGCGGTGGCGGCGCCGAGGGTGGCGGTGAGCGCCACCATCTTGGGGCCGCCGGGCCCACGCTCCCACGCCGCCCACCCCACCAGCAGGAGCGCGACCGTGGCCAGGATGACGATGGATGCCGCACTCATGCGGTGAGCAGGGCCGCGGGCGGCAGGCCGGTGGGACTGGCGTCGCCATCCCGCATCTGAAGCACCTCGTCGGCCGCGGCCGCGGCGAAGGGGCCGTCGTGGGTGGCCACCAGCACCGCCGCGCCATCGGCCGCGTGCTGCCGGATGATGCGGGCGAGTGATCGCTTGCGTGCAGGGTCCATCCCGCGCGTGGGCTCATCAAGCACCAGCACGCGGGGTGCGGCCACGAGGATGGCGGCCAGCGCCACGCGCTCCCGTTCGCCGACGCTGAGGTCGAGCGGGTGCCGGTCGAGCATGTCCCCCAGATCGAGGGCCGCTGCCGTTGCGGCCACGCGCCGGGCGGCGTCCGGCCCGGAAACCCCCAGGGAGCGCAGGGCCACCGCGATCTCATCGGCGACCCGTTCGGTGAGGAGGTGCCGACCGGGATCCTGGGGGACCATGCCGATGCGCGGGAAACGGTCCTCGGCGGGCAGGGCGGAGACGTCGTCGTCGCCCAGCAGCACCCGGCCCGCCCCGGGGCGGTGCAGCCCGACCAAGGTGCGCAGGAGCGTGGTCTTGCCACTGCCGTTCGGGCCCACGAGGGCCGTGACGCGCCCCGGCACCAGGGCCAGGGAGGCACCGCGCAGGACGCTGCGCGCGCCATGTGCAACCACGACCTGTTCGACGCGTGCGGCCGGAGGGGCGGTGGCGCGGCAGGGCTCCGGCGGGTGCGCCGGGGGATCCTCATCATCGGCGGGCCCCACCTGCCCCCCGCGCACGGCCAGGATCCGGTCGGCGATGGGCCTGACCCGTTCCGCACGGTGCTCGGCAACGACGACGGCCGTGCCGTGATCGGCAAGGCGACGCAGCGTGGCGGCCAGTGCCGCCGCCGCCGCGGTGTCGAGTTGCGAGGTGGGCTCATCCAGCAGCAGGAGCCGGGGCTCACGGGCCAGCACGCCGGCGATGGCGACGCGCTGGCGTTCGCCCGACGACAGGGTCTCGATACGTCGGGTCCGGAGGTGCGCGGCGCCGGCGTCGGCGAGTGCCCGGTCAACGCGCTGCATGACCTCGTCGGCGGACACCCCGGCATTCGACGGTCCGAAGGCCACGTCGCGCTCCACGGTGCCGAGCACCGCCTGCGCCTCGGGGTCCTGGAACACGATGCCCACGGCGCCCCCGAGCCCGGCGGGCGCGAGGCTGAGCGCGTCACGCCCGATCACCTCGGCCGACCCTCCGAGGCACCCGCCGTGGAAGTCGGGGATGAGGCCCGCCAGTGCCCGGAGCAGAGTGGACTTGCCCCCACCCGACGGCCCCTCGAGGACCAGCACCTCCCCGGCCCGGACGTCCAGATCAACGCCGGCGAGCGCCGGGAGCCCGGAACCACCGTACGAGAATGTGAGGCCGCGTACACGGGCGACGATGTCGCCGTCCGGGAGGGGCACCTCATGTGGGCTCCCCGCGGGATCCCCGTGCACCGTCACCTCAGTCCTCGAAGGTCGTGGTGCCAAGGTGGAGGCAGGTCTCCTGGCTTCCGGTCATCGCGCCCCCGCACCTTCCCGGGGCAGCCCCCAGTGGCCGGGCCCGGAGGCCCCTGCGGCGGCGCTCACGGTCCCAGTGGCGGGACCGCGCCGGAATCACACCGGCTTCCCACACCACCACCCATGGCGTTGTGCGGGAATCCTACAGCCAGGGACGCCCACGGGACCCCGACTACCCCGGTGCCAGGGCCTCGGGACGGAGCCCCCGGCCCGGCCTGAGGGCCTGGCACCGGGGTGGGCCCGTTGGGTACGTGCCTCACATCGGGGTGGGCCCGTTGGGTACGTGCCTCACATCGGGGTGGCGCCCTCCGGGGTCAGAGGGGGGGCAGGACGGTGCCGTGGGCGAGCGCCATCCCTGCGACGATGAGGCTGCCCAGCGCCACCCCTCCGATGGCGACGCGTACGACTGCGCGGCCAGCGACCCCGAGGCGGCGCTGCACGCCCGGCGCGAGACCGGATGGCGCCGACCAGGCCATCCAGATCGCCATGATTCCGCCCGCCAAGAGGTAGTCCACCACGACGACGGCGGACGGCCGCTGGTCGCGCAGCACCTGGATGGCCAGAACCACGACGACGGCGAGGAAGAACAGCACGAGGAGGGTGCGCAGGGCGCCCCGGAGACCCAGCACCCGGACCTGCGCGGCCGGCCCGGATCCGCCGTGGGCCACGGCGAGTTGCACGCGCCTCTCGCCGATCATCATGCGTACGAAGAGCAGCGCCACCGCGATGAGCAGCGCCAGGTGCGGGATGTGGGCGAGGAGGAGGTCCACAGGCGGGTCCGTTAGGGCTGCGTACCCCCGTGGACGGTGACCGCCTTGGCGTCCTCAAAGGGCGAGGTACGGAGCGTGGTCCAGAGGTTGTACGCAAACACCAGTTGCGCGGCCACCAGCAGGGCGAGGAAGCCCAGCGAGATGTGGGTGAGTGTGAGGTACTGGTCCGGCAGCACGGCCCAGCGGCGCGGCGCGCCCTCGAGGCCCTGGATCATCTGGCAGGCAACCCAGCCGTAGGCGCCGATGACCGTTCCCCACAGGTGCCAGCTGCCCAGGCGCTCGCTCCACCAAGGGCGGCCCATGAGCTCGGGCAGGAACGCGTACATCGCGCCGAAGATGGCCAATCCCATGTTGAGGAAGGCCATGTTGTGGAAATGGCCGACGATCCAGAGGGTGTTGTGCAGGGTGTCCTGAAAGACCGCGGTGGCGTTGATGATGCCCTGAAGCCCGGCGATCAGCCACGACACGATGCCGGCGACCAGGAACTTGGACGCCACGTTCCACCTGAAGTTCGACCGGTACATCGTGGCGGCGATCGAGTAGAGCGAGAGGGCCGACGGCAGCACGAGCGCGTACGTGGTGGGCTGCATGATCGTGCCGAGCGTCTGCTGCACGTTCGCGCCGTCCGGGTAGTTCATGTACAGGTGGTGAGCCCACACGAACACGTTCATCGTGAGGGCGATCAGCCACGCGACGGCGACTGCCTTGCCCGCCACCAACTCACGTCCGGCATAGCGCGGGATGAGGTAGTAGTAGATGGCGGCCGCGGGGAAGAGCAGCAGGTACACCACCGGGTGGCCGAAGGCCCACAGCAGGTTGCCCGCCAGCAGTACGTTGATCGAGAAGCCGTTGTTGACGGACTGCACGATGTTCAGCACCAGCAGCACGGCGAAGGGCAGCGTGGCCAGGAACATGTCCACGGCGTTCACAGCGAACGGCAGCACCGGGTAGGGAATCGTCCCGCGCCGCGTTCGGAAGCGCGACGGGAAGAGCAGGCCGAACCCGAGGGCGAGGCCGATGCGCTGGCCCAGGGTGTCCTTCTCCGCCTTCAGCCCGGGGGCCAGGCAGGTCTGCAGGACTGCGGCGCAGTAGGCAAGGATGGACACGCCGACCAGCAGCACGGACCCGGCGAAGATTCCGGTGACGGTGTCGCTCCACTGCCCGGCTGAGAAGAAGGGGAGTGGGTAGAGGAACACCCATGAGCCCCCGAATCCCGACAGCAGGGTGGTGAGCACGATGCCCACCACCCCCAGCACCATCGTCCAGTACATGATCTCGGGCAGGATGAAGCTGCGGATCGGCAGACCCACCTTCATCAGCACCCAGAACGTGACACCCATGAGGAAGAACCCGGCCCATGCGACGAAGGCGCCGAGGCCGTGCGCGGTCATCATCGCGTACCAGAAGTTGTCGCCGAGCGTGATGACCTCACCCTGGCGCAGGCGCAGCAGCAGACCGAGGATGCCGGCCACCACCAGGAACGCGGTGGACGTCCAGATGATCCGGAGCACGTACCGCCTCGTGCGGCCCTGCACGAGTGCCAGAGGCATCTCCGCGTCGTCGTACGGCAGCCCGCCGGGTACCGCGGGCGGAACGGCGGTGGTCATCATGCGGTCACCTGGAAGACCGGGTAGATCATCTCGTGGTGCTTGTACCCGCAGAACTCCAGGCACCGGATGATGTAGGTGCCGGGCTCGGTGAAATGGTACGAGCGCGAGATCGTGTAGCCGGGGATTGCCTCGACGTTCATGATCATCTGGCCCCGCGGGTTGTAGAGGCCCATCGCGTGGTGCACGTCCTTCGATGTGACGTTGAACTCGACGTCCTGGCCCACCCGGACGGCGGTGGGTTCCACCAGGAAGCCGAACTGGACGCCGGTCACCTTCACCTGGACATCCTTCGGGTCGTCGTTCTCGGTGAACCACGGCGCCTGCCAGATGGTGATCCCCAGGAGCACCGTCAGGAGGACGAGCACGACGACGCCCCACCACGGCTCCGCGCGCTCCGCCTTCTCGATGGCGACGCCCTGACCACCATCCCTGCGACCGCGCCGCGTGGACCACAGGACGGCGAAGGCGATGATCAGGCCGAGCGCGACGAAGGTCAGGTACCCGATCGCGATGCCCATTCCCATGGAGGTCATCATTGGGGCGACGTTATGAGCCGCACGCACGCCCCTCCATCCGCAGGCCCTACTGAACTTGGGTACGGGTTAGCCGTATCCGCCCGGCACAACCGGCGGCCGTTCCGGCGCACCGTGGTCCACCATCATCAGCCCCGACCACTCAGGGAGGGGTTGCAGGCCATCGGGCCGCAGGACGGACATCCGGCCGCGCGCCCCGCCCCCGGTGGACCACCGGTGTCCGGCGCTCGTGGACGCCGCGTGCCGGGCACCGGGCACGGAGCGGTTGGTCCGTATCCGGTGCCGGGAACGGGGGTGCCTGACGCCGGGGTGCCCGGCTGCCCGCGGTAGCCTGCCGCTATGGCGCGCATTGCCGTTCCCGGTTGGATCCCCCTCGTCGCGATGGCGGGTGACGACGTCCTGGAGTCCGTCGGCGAGCAGTCGGTGGTATCCCCGTACGACGGCACCGGGATCGCCCGGGTCGCGGTATCGGGTGCGGACGCCGTGGATGCGGCGGTCGCGGTGGCGCGCGGTGCGCGTGGGCATGCGCCTCACGCGGCGGAGCGCGCGCGCATCCTGGACCGGGCGGCCGATCTGGTTGCGGACCGGTCGGAGGTGCTGGCCCGGATCGTCGCCGCCGAGGCCGGCAAGCCCCTCCGGCAGGCCCGGGGCGAGGTTGGCCGGTGCGTGGACACGCTGCGCTTCTCGGGCGCAGTGGCGCGGACGCTTTCCGGGGAGGTCATCCCCATGGACGCTGCCGACTCGGGAGTCGGCCTGCTGGGTATCACCGTGCGCGAGCCCATCGGCGTGGTCGCCGCCATCACGCCCTTCAACTTCCCGCTCAACCTCGTGGCCCACAAGCTCGGCCCCGCCGTCGCGGTGGGCGCACCGGTGGTGCTGAAGCCGGCGGGCAGGACACCCGTGTCGGGCCTCGCCCTCGCGGCGATCCTCCGCGAGGCGGGCCTGCCGCCGGCCATGCTCGGGTGGGTGCTCGGCGATCGCGTTGCGGGCGAGCCGCTCGCCGCGCACCCCGATGTGGCGATGGTGTCGTTCACCGGCAGCAGCGCCGTGGGGTGGGCCATCCGTGCGGCACGGCCCGACATCCGCGTGGCGCTGGAACTCGGCAACGCGACACCGGTCATCGTGCATGACGATGCGGACCTTGCCGCCGCCGCGCACGCCATCGCGGCCAGCGCGTTCACACACGCCGGGCAATCGTGCATCTCGGTGCAGCGCGTGCTGGTGCAGCGGGAGGTGCATGATGCGCTCATCGGGCACCTGCTGCCGCGGGTGGACGCCTTGGTCGTCGGCGATCCGCTCCATGAGGCCACCGATGTGGGCCCGGTGATCGATACGGCATCGGCCGATCGCATCCTCGGGTGGGTGGATGAGGCCACCGGTCTGGGCGCGCGCGTGCTGTGCGGCGGCGGGCGCCTGCCTGACGGCCCTGCGATGGTGGCCCCCACGGTCCTTGACGGGGTCGCGCCGTGTGCCCGCCTTATGCGGGACGAGGCGTTCGGCCCCGTCGTCGCCGTGTGCGTGTACGACCGCGTGGACGATGCCATCGCCATCGCCAATGCGAGCCCCCTGGGCCTACAGGCCGGAATCTTCACCGCGAGGGTGGACATGGCGATGGCGTGGGCCCGCCGCCTCGACTTCGGCGGCGTCGTGATCAACGAGACGCCCACGTTCCGCGCCGACCACATGCCCTACGGCGGGGTACGGGGATCGGGGGATGCGCGCGAGGGCCCCGCGGCGGCGGCTGTGGAGATGACCTACCCCAAGCTGGTCGTCACCCGCATCCCGACCACCTAGCGTCCGGGATCCGCTCGCCCCGCGGCGCTCCCCGGACGGGGCGGAACGACGGAGCCCGGCACGTGGCCGGGCTCCGGTTCCAGATGGCGGGAGAAGGATTTGAACCTTCGTAGGCGGAGCCGGCGGTTTTACAGCCCGCTCCCTTTGACCACTCGGGCATCCCGCCAGAGGGCCGCGGCACCTGACCGGAGCGGGGCCTCCGGTCTCACTGCCCGTCGGGCGGGTCGTCTCCGTCGCCCGTGCTGGCCTGCGGGTCGAAGCGGTAGCCCACGCCGTGGTGCGTTACGATGAAGTCGGTCCCGGGGAGCGCGGTCCGGAGCTTCT
>SXQZ01000029.1 GCA_005792725.1 Actinomycetota bacterium | reverse complement strand
CGCACCCGGACGATGAACTCGTCGGGGCCCCGGCCACGCTGATGGCGCTGCGTGACGCCGGACATGAGGTGACCAATCTCGCCCTGTCCCTCGGCCGTCCGGGCGACCACGAGCGCAGGCGGGGCGAGGTGGAGGAAGCGTGCCGGCGTGCGGGCTTCGCCCTCAGGATCGCCGCGCCCCCCATCGCGATGTCCGCCACGGACGACCTCGCAGCGGCCGAGGAGCGCGTGCGGTGGCAGGTGGGCATGGCGCTCGACGGCGCCGGGCCGCCCGACCTCGTCGTGGGGCCATCCCCCCATGACGTTCACCATGCCCATGAGCTGACGGGTCGTGCCATCCGTGATGTCATCGCCGTTCGGGACGCGCCGCCGCCGTGGTGGCTCTGGGCGATCTGGGGTGACCTTCCGTTCCCCACCACTCTCACCACCTTCGACGACGCGCGCGCCGCCGAGATCGCGGACGCCCTCTCGGCCCACGCGGGCGAGATGGCCCGTGCCGACCACCGCGTGCATGTCGCGGCGCGCAGCCGGATGACGGTGATCACGGCGGCGGAAAAGGTGTTCGGGTTCGGGGCGCCCGCCCTCGTGGCGGATCGCGCCGAGGTGGTCACCGAGGTCGTCCGGCACGGCGGCCAGTGGGTGCTGGGGCGGCCGCACGCCCTCACCGCCGTGCAACCCCTGGCCCGACCGACCACACGCATCATCACCGCCTGGATGAACGCGCCGAGTGCCCGCGACCTCGCCGGCGGCCCCGGCGGATAGCCGACCGCTGGTACCACCGCCGTACCCCTCCCGATCGGAGCGATGTGACTCCCCGGTGCCGCCCGGCGGCCCGCAGCGCCAGCGATGCCCGCCTGGCTCCCTCCCGCGCACCCGGACGGCGCCGGTAGCCTGCGGTCCATGGCGCAGGAGCCACCCGGACCGCTTGATGCCGAGGCGGTGCTGCTCTGGATGCAGGCCCACCCCGGCCGCCTGCGCGCCCTGCTGCACGAGGAGGACCCCGAGGGCGTGGACGTCTCCCCCGCCGCGGATGCCGCCGTGCGGGCGCACCTGCGCCTCGCGGGCGAGGGCCTGATGGCGGGGATCGTGCCCGACCTCGCGGATCGCGTGTCGGGCATGGCCGACGACCTCGACGGCTGGTTCGCGGCGGATCACGCGGTCTTCGACCACCACATGGAGCTCGGGCACGGGGCCATCGCCCTCGAGGTGCACCTGCTCTACGACGCGACCCCGGAGACCGAGCCGGCAATCCACGCGGCGCTCGAGCGCCGCCTTCGCCTGAGAGCATGGAACCGCCTGTTCCTCCGGTGCCTCGAGCACCGGCTCGGCCCCGGATACGACGGGCTCACCGACGCCGCGCTCGAGTGGTCAACGGGCCGGGAGCGCGACCTGGCGATGACGATCCTGACCATGCACCACCGGCAGGTGCAGGCCATGGAGGCGGCCACGGGCCACCCCGTCACGAACGATGAGCGCGACCAGAGCAGCCAGGCGGCAGCGGTGCAGGGATACGTGCGCCAGGTCGTCGAGGCGGCCGCCCACGCATTGGCCTCCACCTGAAAGGTCTGTGTCACGTGCGACCCGGCCGGTCGTGGACGGGTACCGCTTCGGGCTTGAATGGCCGCGTGAGCATCCGGCGCGCCCTCATCCCCGCGGTTGTCATGGCCGCCGGCGCCGCGCCCGCGCTCGGCGCCGTGACGCCGGTGCCCACCAGCGGGGCGGCCGCCGGGCAGGCGACGTCCATCGTGCCGGGTATCGCGTACCAGGTCATCCGGCGCTCCGGGCCGCAGGTGCTGCACGTGGTCACGTTCCGCGCCAATGCGCTCACCCGCCTCGCACCGGCCATGGCCTCCGGTTCCCTCACCCGGCGCGCCACGCTCACGGACGGCATGACCGCGCGCCTCGCCCAGGGCGCGACCGCTGGCATCAACGCCGACTACTTCGAGTTGGCCACCGGCACGCCGAGCGGGATCCTCGCGGTGGACACCCACCTGCTCGCGGGGCCGGAGCCGACCCGGTCGGCGCTGACCCTCGGCCCGGGAGGCGCATTCGGCGTGAGCCACCTGGCGCTCGCCGGCCGCTACCAGCGCCTCGACGACACGGCGCCCACTCCCTTCCCGATCCACACCTTCCGCTCCGTGAACCGGCCGCTGGCCGCCACCGCGGCCACGGGGGTCGTGGCGTACACGCCTGACCGCGGCGCACCGACCCCCACGGGCCCGGTGCATGAGGTGGTGGTCGCCGTTGATGGCGGTGCCGGCCTCACCGTGAACGGAACGGTGCAGGGCACGGTCATCGCCCAGTCCCCGGGCGGAGGCACCGCGATAGCCGTCGGGCAGGTGGTGCTCTCGGGCCGCAACGGCTCGGGCACCCTGCTGGCGGGCGAGATGCCCAATGGCAGCCGGGTGGAGATCGAAACGGCCCTCCCGGGAATCGCTGCCGACGTCTGGGGCGCGGTGGGCGGAGGGCCGATGATCGTGCAGGGCGGGGTGCCGGTGGCAAGCGCCGCGGAGGGCTTCACACCCAGCCAGATGAGCAGCCGCACAACCCGCACGGCCGCGGGCCAGACCGCAGACGGCGCGATCCTGATGGTGGTCTCCGAGGGACCCCAGCAGGGCGCGCGTGGGTACACGGTGGCGGAGCAGGGCGAGATGATGGCGTCCCTGGGCGCGATCGAGGCCATCGGCTTCGATTCGGGTGGCTCATCGCTCATGGCGATCGGTCCCCACCAACTGATTCCGGGGAGTGGCGAGCGCGCCATCGCCGACATGCTGGTGGCGTATTACGCGGGGGCCCAGTTGTCGATCCCTCCGGACAACCGCGTGACGCCCAACGGTGACGGCATCGCCGATCAGGTGACCCTGGGCGCCCAGTCACCCGTCGCCGGCCATACCGTGGTGACCGTGGCCCGGCGCGGCGGGGGGTTCGCGGAAACGGTCATCGACCGTACGGGCGACCCCGCGTACACGCCGGTGACCATCGACCCGGCCGGCCTCGGGATGAAGGAGGGCCCCTACTCGGTGACGGTCGCCCTCACACCATCCGACGGCGCGGCGGCCACCTCGCAGAAGCGCATCCTCGTGGTGGACGGCACGCTCGGCGCGCTGCGCGTCGCCAGTCGCGGGGCCAAGATGAAGCGGCGGGTCACGGCGTCGTTCACGCTCTCGCGCGGTGCCCGGGTGACCGCCCGCGTGACCGCCGCCACCGGGCGCGTGGTGGCCATCCTCGCCAGTGGCCGGCGCATGCCGAAGGGGCGCCGGACCCTGACCTGGAACGGCAAGGCGGGCAAGGCCCTCGCGCCAGGCGGCCTCTACACGGTCACGGTGCTCGCGACGGGTCCCTACGGCACGTCGGGGCTGCGCGACACCGTGCGCGTCCGGTAGCCCGTCGCGCCCGGCGCCATGCGCACGGGCGGCACCATGCGGGGGGGTCCCGCCGCCTGCGCACCCTCAGGTGGCCGCGGAGGCCGCCGCCACCGACCCGGCGAACGAATCCAGCGACTGCCCCCCACTCACGCGCACGCGTGGCAACCGGGTGAGCGAGTCGGCACGCAGCACCGATCCGCCCTCCGTGGTGTAGCCCAGCAGGTAGCCGGCGCGGGCGACCGCAGCGGCAGAGGCCCCATCGTTGCGCCCCGCCGGGTAGCAGAACCACCGCACCGGATGGCCCAGCAGCCGCTCGAGCGTCCCGCGCGACGCCGTGAGCTGCTGCGCACGCGAGGCGTCGTCGAGCGACGGCAACTCGAGGTGGTCAACCGTGTGCGACCCGATGTCCATGCCCGCGTCGCTCAACCGGCGCAACTGGGCGGCGTCAAGGAACGCCCTCTCGCCGATGCGGCTGGTGATGATGAAGAAGGTCGCAGGCCACCGCAGGGGGGCAAGCACCGGCAGGACGTCCTTCACGGCATCCACGTAGCCATCGTCGAACGTGAGGAGCACGGGCTTCGCGGGCAGCGTGGCGCCGTCCTCGACGGCCCGGAACACCTCCGCCTGGCTGACCGCCGTGTACCCGTGCGCCTTGAGCCACCGCATCTGCTGCCGGAACGCCGAAGGCTCCACGGTGAGGTCCAACGAGACGTCGTTGGTCGCGGTGGAGCGCGGGGCCACGCGGTGGTACATGAGCACGGGCACGGTCACCGTCGACCGGGCCGGGCTCCCGGATGGGCGCAGGCCATGGTCGCGCTCGTGCGTGTCGCGCGCGGCGGGGGCGGTCGTCGCGGTCGGGGTCGTCACCGCCGCCGTCCCGGTGATCGTCGCGACCGACCCACCGGCCGCCACGGATCCGGGCGCTCCCCCGCGCCAGTCCCAGTCCGGGTTCACCGCCCATGTCACCACCGCCACAACCGCGACGGCAATGACCGCCCAGAAGGCGAGATCGCGGCGGTGCCGGCGCCTGCGCGCCGCGGCCTGCTCGCGCCGGCGGCGGGGCCGGGGGTCGTCGTCAGGGGTGCCCATGCGATCCCAACGCTAGCCGGGGCTCAGGCGGCAGCGATCCCGCAGAGGTCGCGCACCACCCGGGCGGCGTCCGGCGTGGCCGCCGAGAGGGCGACGGTGGTCACGCCCGCCTCGCGGAGGCCTGCGAGCCGATCCCGCACCCACGCGGGATCACCGATGATGGCGAGGGCGTCGAGCATGGCGTCCGGTACCAGGGCCTCGGCATCGCGGCGGCGGCCGTCGAGCGCGGCGGCCTGAATCGCCGCGCACTCGGGGGCGAACCCCATCGCCGCCACCGCATCGCGGTAGTAGTTGCGCGAGCGCGACCCCATGGACCCGACGTAGAAGGCGATCTCGCGGCGTGCGGCCGCGCGCGCCGTGTCAGCCTGCGCGCCGCCCCCGACCCAGCACACGCACGACGTGGTGATGCGCAGGGGACCGAGCGCGGGGTCACGACGTGCACGGCCCTGGGCCAGCGCATCGGCCCACGGTCCCGCGATGGCCGCGGGCGAGGCGAACAGCGGCCACCACCCGTCGGCCATTTCGGCGGCCAGCCTCACCCCGCCCGGTGCGAGCGCCGCCAGAACGATCGGGAGACGCGGGCGCTCCGGGCGGGTGATCATGCGCAGCGGGCGTCCCATCCCGGTTCCATGCCCCGCGGGCAGCGGGATGGGACGCGGGCCGTCCACGTCGAGCACCTCGTGCGCCCACACCATCCGGCAGGCGGTGATGGCCTCGCGCAGCTCACCCAATGGCTGTGCGAAGGGCACACCGTGCCATCCCTCGATGACCTGGGGGCCCGACGTGCCGAGGGCGATCGTTGCACGCCCCCCCGACAGGGCATCGGCGCCGGCCGCGGTCTGCGCGATGAGGGCCGGGCTGCGGCTGTACACGGGCAGCACGGCGCCGATGGCGACCTGCGACGTCCTCTCGGCCAGCGCGCCCATGAGCGTGGGCGCATCGAATCCCCAGGTCTCGGGGATCCACACCTCGGCGCAGCCCGCCTGCTCGGCCGCGACGCCCATCGCCACCGACGCGCGCGGGTGGGCCATGTGGTCGAGGGCCAGGGCGATACGCACGCCCCGATCGTACGTCGGCGTGCGACGTTTGTCCTTCCCGCAACACCGATGCGGGGCACGCATCCGGGCGCCGGTCTATGTTCGGGTCACGTCCCCCGGGCGGTGCCTCGCGCCGCCCCCGTGTACAGACGACCGAAGGTGACGTCCTGAGCACCACAGAGCAGGCCACGGCCACCCACGCACGCGCGCTCGCGACATTGCGGGCGATGATGAGCGCGCGGTGGATCGACGCGGTCGAGGAGGAACTCGTCCAGCGCGGCGAGGCATTCTTCCAGCTCGGCGGGGCCGGGCACGAGGCCTCGGCGGTGCTCGCCGACCACCTCGGCCCCCAGGACTGGCTGCAGCCCCACTACCGGTCACGCGCACTGCTGGTGCGCCGGGGCATCCCCCCGGAGCGCTTCTTTCACGGCCTGCTGTCCACCGCGCAGTCGGACTCGGCGGGCCGGCAGATGCCGGCCTTCCTCAACGACCCCGACCTCCACGTCCTGCCCATGACGGTGCCCACGGGCAACGGCCTCCTGCACGCCGTGGGCGTGGCCCGCGAGGTGGCCCGCCGCCCCGACCGCCCGATCATCGTGGCGGGCACCGGGGACGGCACCACCCAGCAGGGCGAGGTGATGGAGGCCATCGGCGAGGCCGCGCGCGAGGGGCTGCCCGTGCTCTTCTGGGTCGAGGACAACGGCTACGCCATCTCCACGCACACCACCGCCCGCACCCTCTACGACACGGTCCGCGGACCGGTGGATGCCTTCCTCGGCGCGCCCATCGTGCGTGCCGATGGCCGGGATCCCGTGACCCTCGAGGCCATCGTCGCCCGGGCGGTGCGGGATGTACGTGAGTCGCGCCGCCCCGTGGTGCTGGTCGCCCAGGTCGAGCGCCTCACCCACCACACGAACGCCGATGATGAGTCGGTCTACCGCGGCGAGGCCGAGCGCACCGCGGCCCGTGGGGGCGACCCCATCGCCGCCCTGTGCGAGCACCTCATCGCCGAGGGGGTACCCGCGGCCAATCTCATCGCGATCGACCGCGAAGTGGAGGCCGAGGTGCGGGCCGCCGCCGTCCGGGCGCTCCAGACACCCGACCCCGCGGCAACGACGGGGGCCATCCGCCCGGTATCCGCCGACGTCATCGCACGGGCCAGCGGCCCCGGGCCGGACGCCGACGGACCGCCCCGCACCATGCTCGAGGCCATGCGCGACGTCCTGCGCGCGCGCCTGACCGACGACCCCCGCGTCTCGCTGATGGGCCAGGACATCGAGGACCCGAAGGGCGATGTCTTCGGGCTGACCCGCGGGTTGTCCACCGAGTTCCCCGGCCGGGTCACCAATGCCCCGCTCACCGAATCCACCATCGTGGGTACGGCGATCGGCCGCGCCCTCGCCGGGGGCCGCCCCGTCGCGATGGTGCAGTTCGCCGACTTCCTGCCCCTCGCGTTCAACCAGATCGCCTCGGAACTCGCGACCCTGCACTGGCGCACCGACGGCCGTTGGTCGGCGCCGGTGGTCATCCTCGCGCCGTGCGGGGCGTACCGCCCGGGCCTCGGCCCGTTCCACGCCCAGACGATGGAGGCCACGTTCGCCCACATCCCGGGCCTCGACGTCGCCATGCCCAGCACCGCGGACGACGCCGCCGGCATCCTCGCGGCCGCCCTCGACGGTGATCGCCCGACGCTGATCCTTTACCCCAAGACCTGCCTCAACGACCCCGTCCGCGTGACGCGCGTGCCCGGGGCCCCACGCCCGGTCGTCCCGGGGCACGCAGCCGTGCGCCATCGCGGTGACGACGTCACCGTGGTGGCCTGGGGATCCACCGCGTCCATCGCCGAACGGGCGGCCGGGGTGCTGGACGCCGCGGGCGTGGGGGTGGATCTCATCGACCTGCGCAGCATCGCGCCCTGGGACATTGATGCCGTGGTGGCCAGCGCCGCCCGCACGCGCCGCCTTGTGGTGGTGCACGAGGACAACCTCACGGGCGGGTTCGGCGCCGAGGTGGTGGCGCAGGTGTCGGACCACCTCGGCGGCGGCGTCACCACACGCCGCATCACGCGCCCCGATACCTGGGTGCCCAACAACTACATCAATCAGGTGGCGCTGCTGCCGTCCACGCGGCAGGTGGTCGACGCCGTCGCGGCGATGGTCGGTGGGCTCGAGGTCGAGGAGGTGGGTGCGCAGCAGGTGGACGGCGTCCTCGTGGTGGAGGCCACCGGCTCCAGCCCGGCCGACCAGCAGATGATGGTCATCGAGTGGCTGGTGGCCGACGGCGACACGGTGACCGAGGGCCAGGTCATCGCGGAGTGTGAGGGTGACAAGGCCGCCTTCGAACTCGCCGCGCCCGCATCGGGCGAGGTCAGCGACCTGCACGACGAACTCGAGATGGTCGCCATCGGCACGCCGCTGGCGCGCATCGCCCT
>SXQZ01000028.1 GCA_005792725.1 Actinomycetota bacterium | reverse complement strand
TGCCAGTGACGTTACTCCGGGTGGCGTCCGGACCAAAGGGATCGGGTGCCCGGGAACGGGGGGACGCCGGAGCGGGTGTGGCGATGCTGCCCGGGCGGAGAGCCGCTGCCCGGGCAACCGGCCGCTGGCCCGCGTGCGCGGGCCGGGCCGGTCACACGGGGAGGCCGGGACGCGGGACCGCGCGCTTCATCCCGCTTCTGACCGGGTCGGGTCGATTGGGCGTTGCACCACCCCACGCCGCGGGTGATGGGCGACAACCGATGGAACACACACCGTCACCGGGGTGGGGGGAACAGGCCCGCCCCGGTGAGCAGGGCGGTCGTCGCGGCCATCGGCAGGCCGATCACGGTCGTGGGGTCGCCCACGATGCCCGCGACCAGCACCGCGCCCGCGCCCTGGATGGCGTACGCGCCGGCGCGGCCCTGCCACTCGCCCCGGGCGAGGTACCAGTCCATGAGTGAGTCATCAATCGGGCGCAGGCACACCTCGGCCACCGACAGATCCTCGGCGGTACCGGCGGCGGTGATGAGGACGACGCCGGTCATGACCTGATGATTGCGGCCGGAGAGCGCGGACAGCATCGCGCGGGCCTCAGCGGCCGTCGCCGCCTTGCCGAGCGCGCGGCCGTCAATCACGACCTCGGTGTCGGCGGCGAGCACGGCGCCGCCCGCGGGCACGCCCGACCGGGCGGCGACCTCATGCGCCTTCGCACGGGCGTGGGTCATTACCCGCGCGGCGGCGGGCAGCGTGTCGTCACTCGCCTCCGCCGCACCGGAGGCGACCACCCGGAAGGGGACGCCCAGCGACCCGAGCAGCCCACGCCGCTGCGGGGAGCGCGAGGCGAGGATGATCAGCCGGTGATCTCCGACCCGGCGAAGTGGATGCCCAGCTCACGCGCTGCGGACTCCGTGCCGTCGGAGCCGTGGATGACGTTCTGGCCCAGGTCGAGCGCGTAGTCACCGCGGATCGTGCCCGGGGCGGCGTCCTGCGGGTTGGTGGCACCCATCATCGTTCGGCAGGCCCCGATGGCCCCCTCGCCCTCGATGCACATCATCACGACCGGGCCTGAGGTGATGAACTCGACAAGTTCGCCGAAGAACGGCCGCTCCCGGTGCTCGGCGTAGTGCTCCACGGCGGCCTCGCGCGTCATCGTGCACTTCCGGAGGCCCACGACCGTGAACCCGCGGCGCTCGAACCGGGCGATGATCTCGCCCGAGAGCCCCCGGGCCACGGCATCGGGCTTCACCATCACGAAGGTGCGCTCAGTCATGAAATGCAGGTCTCCTGGGAGGGATGGCTGGTCGGATGGGAGGCCGCGGCCGCGCAGTACGGGCACACCTGCCACGCGGGGTCGAGCGGCTCGGAGCACCGGCGGCACGGCTCGCGCAGGGGGGCGGTGCACATCGGGCACACGAGGAACCGGGGCCCCACGACCGCCTCGCACTCCGGACAGCGAAGACCCTCGACCTGCGCCTCGAGCGCGAGGGTCTCGAGTTCACGGTCGTGGGCGTCGGTGAGGTACTCCGGCGGACGGATGAACAGATAGATGAGCGCACCGAGGAACGGGAGCACCAAGGCGATGAGCGTGGAGCCCACGATGCCGCCGGAGTTCTCGAAGCGCCGACGCGAGTCCTGATAGACCCAGTAGGCGAGCGCCAGCCACAGGGCCACGGCGAACACCTGGATGATGACCAGCATGATGGTCCACGCGGTGGACCCGAAGAAGTCAGACAGGGCGTTCAGGGTTCACTTCCGGAAGTCGTCGAGCCGCCAGACGGTGGCCAGCACCTCATCCGGCCCCGAGTCGGCGGCGAGTGTACCGGACGGGCCGAGTACCACCGGCACGAGATCGGAAAGCAGGTGCAGGGAACCGGCGACGAGCACGGCACCGTCGGGGCCGGCCTCCGCCCGCGCCCGCTCAAGGGCCCGCACGGGACCTGCGACGGCGTCGGCCGCGACCCCCCGCTCGCGGAGCATCCGCACGATCGGCTCGGGACGCACCGCGCGGCCCGAGGATGCGCGCGTGGCGTACGCGCTGCGGATGACCGGCGCCAGCGCATCGAGGATACCCGCCGCGTCCTTGTCGGCCATCATCCCGATGACCGCAACCGGCCGGAGGTCGCCGAGGATCGCCGGCAGCGCCTGGGCCAGCGCCCGCGCGCCCGCCGGGTTGTGGGCGCCGTCCAGCACCACGGTCGGCGCCCCGGGGATCACCTGCAGGCGACCGGGATTCGCGAGCCCATCGAGCCCCCGGGCCACGGCGGTGGCGTTGAGCCCCCGG
This sequence comes from Actinomycetota bacterium, assembly GCA_005792725.1. Taxonomy (GTDB): domain Bacteria; phylum Actinomycetota; class Thermoleophilia; order Miltoncostaeales; family Miltoncostaeaceae; genus SYFI01. The sequence continues at coordinate 2,013 of SXQZ01000028.1, read as the reverse complement.
CCGAGCACCCGCTCGGCGGCGCCCACCGCCAGCGCGAGGTTCGCGCGCGCGAAGGGTGCGGGGATGGCGGCATCCACGCTCAGGACGCCATTGGGCGTTCGGATGGTCATGGGGTGTCCGTTTCCGGCTCCCACCCGTATCTCCTCCCCCACCCGCCAGCCCGACATGGATCGTGCGGTGACCGCGGCCCGCACCGCGGCCGCATTCGCGGGCTCCTGCTGTCCGAGGACCAGCCCCGTGAACCCCTCGGGGGCCACACCCAGCTTCTCGCCCGCGATCGCCTCGATGTCATCGCCCAGCAGGTCGGTGTGATCAAGGGCCACCGCCGTCAGCGCCACGACGCGGGCGCCGAGAACGTTCGTGGCATCCAGCCGCCCGCCCAGCCCGGCCTCGACCACGAGGGCGTCCGCGCGCGCGGTCCCGAAGGCCCACAGGGCGATCGCCGTGAGGGCCTCGAACTGCGTGACCGCGCCCCCGGGTATCCGTGGGACCGCCGCACGCACTGTGGCCGCCGCCATCGCGAAGGCCGCGGGCGGGATCACCACCCCATCGAGGGCGATGCGCTCGCGCCACCCCCGCACATGCGGCGACGTGTACGCGCCCGTGCGCAGGCCGCTGGCACTCAGCAGGGCGGCGGTCATGCGCGTGACCGACGTCTTCCCATTGGTGCCCACCACATGCACCGCCGGCACCCCACGGCATGGATCGCCGAGCGCATCCATCAGTGCGCGGATGCGCTCGAGGCCGAACCTCATCCCCATGAGGTCGAGGCCCGCGACCCAGCGCTCCGCGGCCGCGGGGTCCACCGCGGTCAGCCCAGGGCGTCGAGGCGGGCGGCGATCTCCTCCACCTCGGCGGTGAAGCGTCGGGCCTTGGCACGCTCGGCCTCCACAAGGTGCGCGGGGGCACGACCGGTGAATGCCCCGTTCGCCAACTGCCGCTCCGCGCGGGCGAGCTCGGCCCGGGCCGCCGTGAGGCCCGCCGCGAGACGGGCCCGTTCCGCCTGCCCATCCACGGCCGGTGCCTGTACGCGCAGGCGACCGAACGACAGCGGCACCACCAGTGCGTCGGCGCCGGGATCGCCCACCTCCACATTGGCGATCGCCGCGAGGGCATCCTCCGGCAGGGCGCGTCCGCCCTCGGTCATGAGGCCCACCCGCAGTGCCGCCTTCGGTGCCACGCCGTGGTCCGCCCGAAACGCGCGGATCGCCTGCACGGCTTCGCGCAGCGCCGCGATGGCGGCCTCGGCCGCCTCGTCGCGGGGTCCGGGCGCCACGGCGGGCGCGTGCGTGAGCATGAGCCCCTCGGATCCGGGCAGGCGGCTCCAGCACTCCTCGGTGGTGAACGGGAGCACCGGATGCGCCAGCGCGAGCACCTGCTCGAGCGCGGCCCCGGCGAACGCGGGCGACGCCAGCCCGGCCTTCAGCAGCTCGAGGTACCAGTCGCACAGGTCGTCGAACACGAGGTGGTACAGCCCGTCGGCGAACTGGCTGAACTCGAAGTCCCCGACCAGGCGGTCCGACTCCTCGATCGCCGCCCCGATCACCGATGCGATCCACCGGTCGCCCAGCAGCGCCGGCGCGGGCGCGGACCCCGCGCGGCCACCGCGGTCCACCACCAGGCGGCTCGCGTTCCACAACTTGGTCACCAGCTGGCGGCCCTGGCGGATGCGGTCCTCGCTGAACCTCACGTCCTGGGTCGAGGTGATCATCAGCAGCCCGAAGCGCAGCGGGTCGGCGCCCTCGCGATCCACCACGTCGAGCGGATCAATGCCCGTGCCCAGGCTCTTGCTCATGCGCCGCCCGTCGGGCGCCTGCACCACCGAGTGGATGTACACGTCGCGGAACGGCACCTCGCCCATGTACTCGAGGCCCATCATCACCATCCGGGCCACCCAGAGGAAGATGATCTCGCGGGCCGTCGACAGGACGCTGGTCGGGTAGAAGCGCTCGAGCTCCACGGTCCGGTCGGGCCAGCCGAGGGTCGCAAACGGCCACAGGGCCGATGAGAACC
>SXQZ01000003.1 GCA_005792725.1 Actinomycetota bacterium | reverse complement strand
GCCGCGCAGCACATTGAAGAGTTGCGGCAGTTCGTCAATGGAGAACCGCCGCAGAAACGCGCCGACGCGGGTCACGCGCGGGTCGGCGGCGATCTTGAACAGTGCACCGCCGGCCTCGTTGCGGTGCTCGAGGTCGGCCTGCATCCCGTCGGCACCCACGCGCATGGTGCGGAACTTCAGGCAGTCGAACGGGCGCTCCTCCACGCCCATCCGGCGGTTGCGGTAGATCACCGGGCCCCGATCCTCAAGCCGGATGGCCACGGCGGCCACGAGCAGAACCGGTGACAGCCCGATGATCAGCAGCGACCCCACCACGATGTCGAACAACCGCTTGGTGAGGAACGCGACGCCGCCGAGCACCGGCGGGCGCAACTCGAACAGCGGCAGCCCCGGCGCCGGCACGGCGCGGATGGAGTGCGACAGCAGTTGCGCGGTGGTCGGCGCCAGGCGGACGGGGATGCCCCGGCGGCGGCAGACATCGAGGAGGTCGAGGATCGACTGGTCGCGCCCCGCCTGCCCGGCCAGGATGACCTCGTCGATCTGCGTGGGGTCGAGCATCACGTCGAGGCTGCGGGCCGCCGGGGGCCCGGCGTCGGTACCCACGCCTGCCACCAGCGAGTGCATGCCCACCACGCGGTAGGCCACGCCGTGACGGTCGGTGCTGGCGCGCGTGATGCTCTCGGCGATGGAGGTCGTCATCTCGGGCGCGCCCACCAGCAGGGCGCGGCGCTCAAACCGCATGAGGTCGAGCACGAGGGCGGTCACACTGTCCCAGGATGAGCGCAGCAGGATCACCAGCACCGAGATGACGAACCACGACGAGTAGAAGATGTAGAAGGTGCTGAACTGCCAGCCGCTGGCGAGCACCAAGGCCAGCACGATGACGGTGGCGACGGTGACCGCCGAGAGGATACGGCTCGACCCGCCGCGCTCCTCACGCTCGCCGTAGAGGCCGTACTTGGCGAAGACGAGCACCAGCGTGATGGTGACCATGGGGAGGGCCTTCTGCTCCACCGACCAGATGGCACCCGCATCAATGGGCTCCCCCTGCAGCAGCAACTTGAAGGCCAGCACCGCGTAGAGCCCGAGGAACGCCGACATGACGTCAATCGCCAGGAGCGCCACGACGCTGGTGGCCCGCCGCAGGTAGTCGCGGCCCTGGCGCCCCCGGAGGATCGGCACGAAGCGCATGTCGCGCGACGCCAGCCGCTCGCCGGCCTCCTGCGGCGTCGCCATACTGCGGCTGGGCGGCGGGGGCGCGTTCACCGGATCAGCGTACCGCCTGCCCCTTCACGCGAACCGTCACCGGCCAGGATGACGTGGTCCGGCGGCTGCCGCTGGGCACATCGCCGGTCCAGGTGGCGCGGTAGGTGGTGCTGGACGCAGGCCTCACCACAAGGGCGAACGAGCCGTCGCGGCCCGTGGTGACCACGGCCACGTCATTCCATTCGTCACCGCTCGTCGCCTGGACCGTGACCTCAGTCGGTCGGCGCGTGGTGCGTACCTGACCCACCAGCGTGGCCGTGCCACCCGGGGGGATCGGCGATGCCGGCATCGGCGACATGGGCAGCGAGAACACCTCGGCCGCGGGCTTCGGCGTGCCGCTGCGCCCGAGCAGGCCCGAGCCCCACTGGCCGTTGTCCTGCAGGAAGTACCAGACGAACATGCCGATGCGCGAGTTGGTGCGCACGCGGCGGTAGGCGTCCTGCAGGTACTGCGCCTGGTCGGCCTCGCTGACGAAGAGAGAGTACTCGCCCACCTTGACCGTGGCGAAGCCGAACTCCGTGAGCCACAGTCGCTTGCCCCGCAGGTAGGTGCGGTCCACCTCCTGCTGGAAGCGGTTGATGTTGTACAGGTCGATGTACGACGACCCCGCGAAGTTGGTGTCGCGCGGCGTCGTGATGGGGTATGGGTGGTGACTCACCGCGGTCATCGGCGGGCGGTTGCCCGGCCGGTTGATGAGGGACAGGAAGTCGGATGGGCTGGTGCGGGCGGTCGCGCTCCTCGGACAGGACGACGGGCACTGGTCGCCGGCCGGCGATGTGACCACCCCCGCAATGCGGCTGCCCGCATCGACCTGCTTCACGTTGGCGTAGAAGGCCTTGGCCAGCGCGCTGTAGGTGCCCACCGACACGTTGACCCACGTCCCGCCCTGCTTCCTGAACTGGGGGCGCAGGAACAGCGGGATGTTCGGTTCGTTCCACATCTCCCAGTCGCGCACACCCCGGGAGGCGTAGCGCGAGGCGATCGCGTAGGCGAAGTTGCCGTAGTCGCCGGCCTTCGCCGGGCGGCGCGAGTAATCGGGGAATCGTGCCGAGGTGGGTACGGAGGGATCGGCCGCCCAGGTCGGGGTGCCCCATACGGTCATCAGCACGCGCACGCCCCGCTTGGCGGCCTGATCGACGACGGTGTCGTAGACGGCCCATGCGTACGCCGGGTCGTTCTGGTCCTTCGGGTTCTTCGGACGCGCAGTGGCCACCAGATCCCAGCGCACGTCCACCCGGATGAGCGACGCGCCCATGCGCGTCATGGTCTGCACGCGCTCCTCGGCCTCCTTCGCACCCACCTGGATCACCCGATCGTCCTGGATCCCGGCGACGGGCGAGGTCGCCGACACCCCGGCCACCGTGCCCTTTACCGCGGTCGGCTTGGCCGCCACGCCTCCGCACCCGGCCAGGGCCGCCACCGCGAGTAACGCCATGGCGCCACGGGTCGTCACGGTCTGCATTCGGGTGCGCATGCGGCGGATGGCCTCCAGGCGGGATCTGCGGTTCGTCAGTTGGGGCCCCTCAGGCGCAGCGGTGCACAGGTTCCCGGGCCCCGGATCACAGGCAGGGTAGGGCGGTGGCCCAACGCCCGGCAAGGAGCGCGGTCCGGTGGATAGGCACTCCTCACGAGATCCTTACGGCTCGGGGCCGGATTCCCCTGCCGGATGGGACATGCCCCCGCTGCACACGCGG
>SXQZ01000027.1 GCA_005792725.1 Actinomycetota bacterium | reverse complement strand
GCCTCTCTACCGGCCGGGCCGGTCGCCCGGGCCGGACAGCAGCCAGCACGCCACGGCCGCCGCCGCGGCGACGTTGAGCGAGTCCACTCCCGCGGCCATCGGGATGGTCACACGGGCATCGGCCGCGTCGAGCACGGCCGGGGAGAGGCCGGGCCCCTCGGCGCCGAGCATCAGCGCGATGCGCCCACCGGGCATCGCGGTAAGGGCCTCCGGCAGCGGCACGGCATCGGCGGCCGGGGTGAGCGCCAGGATCGTGAAGCCGTGGCCCCGGCAGTCGGCGAGAGGGTCATCGGTGATGGCCCAGGGGTGCGCGAGAGCGGCGCCCATGGAGGTCCGGAGTGCGCGCCGCCCGAACGGATCCGCCGACCCCGGCCCGAGGAGCGTGGCGTCCACGCCCAGTGCCGTTGCGCTGCGGATGATGGTGCCGACATTGGAGGGGTTGGCCACACCTTCGAGTACCAGCACCCGGGCGGCGGCGGCCAGCACCTCGGCGGCGGTCGGGTCGGGTGGCCGGTCGAAGGCGCCCAGCATCTCCCTCATCGCACCGAAGCCGGTGAGCCGCTGGATCGCATCGGGGTCCAGATGCAGGGTGGGTACGGCGGGGGAGGGGAGGGGCCCCGCGTACGCGGTGCTGACGAGCAGGGCCCTCAGGTGGTGCCCGGCCCCGAGGCACCGCTGCACCACGCGCGCTCCCTCGGCGAGGAGCAGCCCGCCCCGGCCGTCGGGCGGCGGGCGCCGCACGCGCCGCTCCTGGCCGCGCAGGCCGGCGAACATCGTCGTCAGGGTGTCGTGGTCCACAGGTGCACACGATATGCGGTCCACCGTGCCCACCCCAGTGAGGGTTCCCACGGGACCTCGGGGTCTCGGGTCACCCGGATTCCGATCGGCGCGGCCAGTAATCTTGACACCGGATGACTTGGACCCGACGACGCCACCCGTACCCCGGGTCCTCCTCCAGCCCTCGCCGTCTCGCCGCGGTGCTGCTGGTGCTCGTCGTGGGTCTGGTCGCGGGCGTCTCGCAGGCGATCGCCGTGGTTCCCGTCGTGACGACGTTCGCACCGTCCGTCACGGCCACGGACGGCACCAGCGCGACCTTCAGCCTCGTCTTCAATACATCGGTCACGGGGCTCGTCCCGGGTGACGTCACGGTGGACGGAACGGCCTCGGGATGGACCGTCTCGGGCCTCAGCGGGTCAGGAGCGTCGTACTCGGTGGCGCTCGATGGCACGTCGGGGTCCGAGGGTACGGTCATCCCGACGCTGGGCGCCAACACCGTGATGGACTCGCTCAGCGCGCCCGGGCCCACGGCGCCGCGCGCGACGACGACGCTCACCGTCGATCGCACGGCCCCTGGTGTCGTCACCCGTACCGGGCCCACGGGAACCCAGCGGACCACCAGCCTCGCCTTCACGGTGACCTTCGATGCGGCGATGGCGCCGTCATCGGTGACCACCACCGACTTCGCCGTGGGCGGCACCAGCCGCCAGAGCCTGGGCCTCGGCGGCCCACCTCGCAACGGGCGGGATGCCGACGGACGATCCGAACTCACCGCTCCATGTCGAGGCCACCCGGGTGAAGGAGGCCCTGCTCGCAGCCCTCGCACTCCGGGGCAGGGCGCTCGGTGTGGATGTGCCCCCGGCGAGGGCGCTGTGGCCGTAATGGGAGGCCCGTACCCCCGCGGGTGAGGACCGGCGCCCGCGGCCCCGGGGCGGGGAGACCCCGGCGGTGGCCTCCCTTGGTGTTCGGGGCCTGACCCCGGGGTTGGGGGGCGTTCGTCACGTACCCCGGCGGGTGTATTGCCCCGGGGGTGGCAGCGTGGCTAGCATTCCCGCGGCAATTGGACCGGTGCGTCCTGGGTGCCCCGCACGTCCGGGGCGTTCCGATCCGCCGTCCGGGTCACACGTGTCCCGGGCATCCCATCCGCTTGGAGGCACGTTGTCTGCACGACACTCCGTCGTCGTACGCCTCGCCGGTGAGTCCGGCGAGGGCGTCATCTCGTCCGGGGACCTCCTCACCCAGGCCGCCGCGCGCGGCGGGTACTCCACCCAGACGTTCCGCACCTTCCCCGCCGAGATCAAGGGCGGGCCGTGCATGTACCAGTTCCGCCTGAGCGACGAGCCGATCTGGAGCCACGGCAAGGATGTGGACCTCCTCGTGTGCTTCAACCAGGAGGCCTGGGACCTGAACTGGGACTCCCTCGGCGCCGAGGGTTCGATCCTCTACGACGTCACCGAGGTGACGATCCCGGATGAGTACCTCGACCGGGCCCGCCCGGTGCGCATGGAGGAACTGGCCAAGGAGATCGGTGGCTCGCTGCGCGCCAAGAACATGGTGGCCGTGGGTGCGGTGACCGGTGTGATCAGCTTCGACACCACGCCCATCGAGGAGCTGGTGCTGCGGCGCTACGCCCACAAGGAGGGCGTCGCCGACGCCAACATCGCCGCCCTGCACGCCGGCGCCGACGAGGCCGCGGACCTCAAGGGCCGGTATCCGCTGGTGCCGCCCGTTGAGGTCGAGGACGACCGGATGCTCATCTCGGGCAATCAGGCCATCGCCGTTGGTGCGGTGGCGGCGGGCGTCAACTACTTCGCGGGCTACCCCATCACTCCGGCATCGGACATCCTCGAGTGGCTGTCGGTGCGCCTGCCCCAGACCGGTGGCCTCACCATCCAGTGCGAGGACGAGATCGCCTCGCTCGCCTCCGTGATCGGCGCCTCGTACGCGGGCGCCAAGGCCATGACCGCCACCTCCGGCCCCGGACTGTCACTCATGGGTGAGCTCATCGGCTACGCCGGCACGGCGGAGATCCCGGTGGTCATCGTCGACGCCCAGCGCGGCGGGCCGTCCACCGGCCTCCCCACCAAGACCGAGCAGAGCGACCTCAACCAGGCGCTGTACGGCAGCCACGGCGAGGCGCCGCGCGTCGTGATCGCGCCGGTGTCGGTCGAGGACTGCTTCTACGCCACCGTCGAGGCGTTCAACTACGCCGAGCAGTACCAGGTGCCGGTGCTCCTCCTCACCGACCAGGGGCTGGCCACGCGCCTCGAGGTCATCCACCGCCCCGACACCGACGCGGTCGAACTCGTGCAGCGCAAGACCTCGGCCGGGATCGCCCGGGAGGACTACAAGCGCTACGAGTACACGCCCGATTCGATCTCGCCCATGGGCATCCCCGGCGAGCCCAACGGGATGTACGTGGCCACCGGCATCGAGCACAACGAGTACGGGCACCCGGGCTATACGCCCGAGATCCACACCGGCATGCAGGACAAGCGCCTCGGCAAGCTCGAGCCCATCCGTGGGACCTCGCGTGTCGCCACTCATGGTGAGGACCAGCCCGAGGACGTCGCGTTCATCGGCTTCGGCTCCACGTTCGGCCCGGTGCGCGAGGCCGTGGATCGTCTGGTGGAGCAGGGGCTCTCGGTGGGTGCCTTCTACCCGCGTGTGCTCGGCCCGTTCCCCGCCGACCGGCTCGAGGCCTTCGTGGCCCGCGCCGCGCGCGTCATCGTCCCGGAGGTCAACTACACCGGGCAGCTCGCGCGCCTCATCCGCGCCGAGACCGGAATCGAACTCGAGAGCGTCGCCAAGTGCGACGGACTACCCTTCACCGCAGAGGCCATCTTCGACCTCGTCGCCCAGGAGGTGACCGCGTGAGCACCAGGAAGCCCAACGACTACAAGTCGGAGCTCAAGCCCATCTGGTGCCCGGGCTGCGGTGATTTCGGCGTGCTCGCGTCGCTGTACCGCTCCATGGCCGACATGGACCTCGACCCGAGCCAGACCGTCATCGTGTCGGGCATCGGCTGCTCCAGCCGCCTGCCGCACTTCGCGAGCACCTACGGCGTGCACACCCTGCATGGTCGGCCGCTGCCGGTCGCGATGGGCGTGAAGCTGGCCAACCCCGATCTCACGGTGATCGCCGTGGGCGGCGACGGCGACGGCTTCGCCATCGGCCTCGGCCACTTCCCGCACGCGGCCCGCCGCAACGTGGACATCACGTATCTCGTGATGGACAACGAGATCTACGGCCTCACCAAGGGCCAGGCGTCGCCCACGTCGCTCTTCGAGCACAAGGCACCGTCCACGCCGTTCGGCAACCCCGAGGACCCGCTGAACCCGCTGGCCCTGGCCATCGCCGCCGGCGCCTCGTTCGTCGCGCGTGCGGCATCGTTCAACACGAAGGCCCTCACCGAGCTCATCACGCAGGCGGTTGAGCACAAGGGCTTCTCCTACATCGACGCCATGTCGCCGTGCACCACCTTCAACAACACGCAGGACTCGTGGAAGGAGATGGTCACCGACGTCGCCCCCGAGCACGATGTCACCGACCGCGGCCAGGCCTTCGACCTCGCCCTCCGGGGCGGCTTCGCCCTGGGCATCCTCTACCGCCAGGAGCGCACCACGCAGACCCAGCGCTACCGGGCGATCCTCGACAAGGCCAAGCCGAGCGACGTCGACACCATGCTCGACGGCTTCAACGCCCGCAAGGGCGCGGCCATCGGAAAGCCCTCCTGACGATAACCGGCACCACATGATGTGACCCTCGGGCCCGTTTCGGCGGGCCCGAGGCGTTTCCGGGCATCACTCCCCGGCACAGGTGGACAGGCCGATGCCCTGAGCCCGGGCGGCCATGACCGCCTGGGCCTCCTGCATACGGGCCGAGGCGTCGGAGTTGACGACCTCGATCGCCTCGCGGTCCGTCTCCGCCAGCAGCGCGTTCTCATCCGCGTCCTGAGCGGTGGCGCGGTACGCCTCGATGATCTCGGCCCAGGTACCCCGGAGGTCGGCGGGTGCCGTCAGCCCGCCCACCTCACCGAGCAGGTGGTGCCAGACGTCGGCGACGGCACGGTGGTACCCGCGCGCCGCGGCGATGCTGTCGGTGGGCGGCGTGCCCACCCGGCCCAGGCGGGCATAGAGGCGCATGCACGCGGCGTCCGCGCGGGACCGGAAGGCAACCGGGGAGAGCGTGGGGCCGGTCAGCGCGGGGGCCGTGACAGTGGGCACCGTCACGGGCTCGCGCTCCAGGGCGCCGCACCCGGCCGCCAGGGGATGCACCATGATCGCCGCCGCCACGATGATCCGGGCGGCGCGGGCCCTCACACGCCCGACGCCTCCCCGCGCACGCGCTGGTCGGCGTCGAGGGCCATCTGCTTCATCTGCGCGGTGCGGGCCGCCACCCGGTCCGCGAGCGCGGGATCGGAGAGCGCCAGGATGCGGGCGGCCAGCAGGGCCGCGTTGGTGCCGCTGTCCACGGCGACGGTGGCCACCGGCACCCCGCGCGGCATCTGCACGATCGAGAGCAGGCTGTCCATGCCCGACAGCGCGCTGGTGCGCACGGGCACGCCGATCACCGGCAGGGTCGTCACCGAGGCCAGCATCCCGGGCAGGTGTGCGGCGCCGCCCGCACCCGCGATGATCACCTTGATGCCCCTGCCGGCGGCGTCCTTTCCATACCCGATCATCTCGTCAGGCGTGCGGTGGGCTGACGTCACCCGCACCTCGTGCGGAATGGCCATCTCATCCAGGACGTCGATGGCCGACTGCATCACGGGAAGGTCGCTGTCCGAGCCCATCACCACGCCCACCACCGGGCCGGCGCTCACAGGCGCACCAGGGACGCGGCACGGCGGGCGGTCTCCAGAGCCTCCGTGGGGCTTGCTCCGAGCGCGGTCACGTGGCCCATCTTACGGCGCACGCGCACGTCGGCCTTCCCGTAGAGGTGCACATGGGCGCCGCCGACGGCCGCCGCTCCTGTGATGTCGGGATCACCCGGGCCGTCGCGCTCGCCGAGCAGGTTCACGAGGGCCGCCCCCGGGGCGATCATCTCGGTGGGCCCCAGAGGCATGCCCAGCACGCCGCGCAGGTGGTTCTCGAACTGGGAGGTCACGCACGCCTCGATGGTGTGGTGGCCCGAGTTGTGCGGTCGCGGCGCGAGCTCGTTGATGAGGATGTGGCCGCCCCCGGTGTGGAACAACTCAACGCCCGTCACGCCCGCGCCACCCGCCGCCTCGGCGGCGGCGCGCGCCACCCGCTTGGCCTCGCTCGCCAGGCCCGGGTCCACGGGGGCGGGGCAGAGCAACTCCCGCAGCACGTGGTCGTGCTGACGGGTCTCGACCACCGGGTACACCGCGTCGCCCCCGCCGTGGCGGCGGGCCACCATCACCGCGAGCTCGCGCTGGAACGGCACGAACTCCTCCACCAGCACGCCGCCACCGCGCGCCACGAGGCCCGGGAAGGCGGCGCGCGCCTCGCCCATATCGGCGCACAGCGCGTTCCCGTAGCCGTCATACCCCAGATGGCGTGCCTTCAGCATCAGCGGCCAGCCCAGGTCGCGGCCGATCGCCTCGAGGTCGTCGGCCGAGTCGGGGACCGCGAAGGCTGGCACCGGCAGCCCCTCGTCGGCCAGCTGCTGCTTCTGCAGGGCCTTGTCCTGGACGACGCGCATGCGGGCGGGGTGGGGGCGCACGGGCGTTCCCGCGTCCTCCACGGCCATGAGGAAGGCCGCGTCCACGAACTCGTTCTCCAGCGTGAGCACGCCCACCTCACGCCCGATACGCAGCAGCGCCTCGGGGTCCTTCCAGTCGCCCTCCACCACACCCGCGGCCATCGCGGAGGCCGGCTCCCCGGGCCCGCCGAGCACCGCCACGCGGATGCCCAACGGCCACGCGGCCAGTACGGTCATCTGCGCGAGCTGCCCGGCTCCGGCGATGCCGACGTCGTAGGCGGGGGTGCGTGCGCTCACGCGGTGCACGGTACCAGCGGCCGTCCGGGCCCTTCGGTAGGCATCCGGGAAACCCGCGAGGCGAGGTGCCGCATGGACAAGACGAAGCAGATCCAGATCGCGATGATCATCGTCGCCGTCATCGGTGCGGTGCTGGGCTTCGTGCTCGGCGGGTGGCTGTGGGCCCTCATCGGCCTGGTCGTCGGATGGCTCGCGGGAGCCGGGCTCGGGGCCATCTGGGTGCGCCTGTAGGACGCGCCGCATGGGCCCCCCCTGCTAATCTCCCGCGCCCGAGGGCGTTTAGCTCAGTTGGGAGAGCACCAGCTCGACAAGCTGGGGGTCACTGGTTCGAGCCCAGTAACGCCCACTCGGACTCCTCTGGAGCGGAGTCCGGAGTGGACCGAAAGCCGCCGTCTCAGGCGGCTTTCGGCGTTCATGGGGACATTCAGGAACCCCGTCCTGCAGCGCGAACGCCCGAAGGGGTCGGAAGCGGCCAGATCCGGGCGTCCACTGCAACAGCGAGCAGCGGGGGCCTCAGCCACCCCGCGCTCGTCAGTGCCTGTGTGGGCTTCCCCCCGCTCTGGTGGACACCTCCGTGAGGGCGATGACGTCGCGTGAGGGTGTCCACCAAAGCGGGGGAAAGCCCGAGCCCAACCGGATATCGCTGGCACCTGGGAGGCCCCGGTTGATCCCGGCGAGCGTGATGGCGTGGCCGCGACCGGATGGCCATGCCGACCGTGCCTAGGACTGGTAGTCCCACCACTGGAGATCCTTGATGGCCAGGAACACGACGAGGGTCACTGCGTAGCCGAGGATGACGATGACCGCTCCCTTGATGCTGGTGCGCGTATCCGCCCCGTCCAGGGGGTCAAGCCACCAGCGGAAGGCCCTGGTTGCGAGGGGCATGCACAGGTAGGTGAGGAAGATCGTGCTGACCACCTGGCTGATCCACAGGGCGAGCCCGGGGTCGGCTCCCGCGTCGGCCAGGAAGGGACCGGCGAAGCGGGACAGCAGCATGACCACCGGATAGAGGACGAGCAGCACGATCATCCCGGTCTTCCACATCGGCGTGGCGATGGTGCCGCCGCTCCCGACGCGAACGATTGATCCGAACGGGGTGCTCCGGGTATACGCGCCGAACTCCTCCTGCAGTTGCGCCTGCAGTTGCGGGAGGAGTTCGGCGCGCCGGGGGGAGCCGATCCAGGCCGCGAGATGGGCGTCGGTATCGAAGCGGACAACGGACATCCAGATCCCCGCGGGGTCCTTGGGCTCCAGCAGGACCGATGCGAGGTACCCGGGGAAGTCACGCACGGCGATGTTCAGGTCGGCCTCGACCCGGCGGAAGGGATCTTCGCGACCCGGGATGACCCGGTGCGTGAAGACCGAGATGCCTGCCGGGGGCGCCTCGCCCTCGAGGAGGACGATGGCCGGGGCCACGTGGCTGACCCCGGCGGCCTCCGCTCGCCTGGTGAGGGCGGCCCGTTCCGGGCTGCCGAGCCACGTCCGGAGCCGGCGCTCGCTCGTGAACGTGACCGACGTGGCCCAGTCGCCCGCTCCGCGGTCCGGGACGGTCAGCCGCGATTCGGAGAAGCCCGGGAATCGCGCGGCTTCCGTATCGAGTTCGGCCTGCCAGGCGCGCACGGCGTCGGTTCGTCCGGGATCCGCCACATACAGGGCCAGCGCCGTTGCCGGGCGGGCCATCAGGCAGCGGCCGCGGTCGCGAGTCGGCGACCGCGCACGTACGTCTTGGTCAGCGCGGGCTCCCGGGCGAGCATCAACACGCCGAAGAGGTGGGCGTCGCGTGCCATCACCGGGTCCGCCGGCGTCACGGCATGCTCGAGCGTGTGCTGGTACATGTCCCAGCGGTGGGGCTCGAGCACGACGAAGTCGGCTTCCTTGCCCACGTCGAAGTTGCCGATGCGGTCCTCCAGATCGAGGGCGCGGGCCCCGGCGAGGGTGCCCGTGAAGAGCAGCTCCGCGGGATGCAATGACAGGCCGGCATCCCCGGCTTCGGAGATGTGGACCTTGAAGCAGGCGTTGAGCAACCGCGGAACGAACCACTCGTCCCCGGCGCTGTAGTCGCTGCCGATCGCGACGTTGACGCCGGCGGCGACCGTGCGCTTCCACGGCATCGTTCCCGACCCGAGGAACTGCTGTGACACCGGGCAGTGCGCGATTGATGTGCCCGTTTCCGCCATGCGCGCCAGTTCGCGATCCTGGCAGTGAACGCTGTGCGCCATGACGCTGCGCCGGCCGAGCAGGCTCTTCCCGCCGGTCTTCGATCCGGGCAGGAACCTGCCGTCGTAGGTGTCCAGATAGGTCTCCACGCCGTACGCCGCCTTCACCGAGTCAACCTCGCCCGTGCCCGGCCGTGCGTTCTCGTTCAGGTGCGACGTGAAGTAGACGCCGCGATCCCGGTACTCGTCGTACACCTCGCCGAGTGCCGCAAGTGTGCGGGGCGTCACGGCCAGGCTGAACCGGGGGACGATGGCGACGAACTGGAGTGCGTTGCGCCGCTCAGCGTCGTCCAGCGGGTGCCACCTCTCGATCTCCTCGCGTACCAACTCGATCGCGGCATCCTCCGAGGTGATCAGGGCGCGCGCGGAGTCCGGGCCGACCGTGTGGATGGTCCGGCCGGCCACGATCCGCAGACCGCGATCATGCGCGGTCTGGAAGAGCAGGTCCTGGGCGACGGGGAACTGGGACCCGAAGATGAGCCCGGTCGTGGTGCCCGCCGTGATCATGCGGTCGCACCATTCCACCGCCGCATGCGCTGCGAACCCGGGGTCGGCGAGCAGCGACTCGGACGGGAAGATGCAGTTGTCGAGCCACTCGAGGAGCTGCCCGCCGCCATACGAATCGGCGCAGTACACCTGCGGGAAGTGCATGTGGGTGTCAACGAATCCGGGGAGGATGTAGGCATCGCCGTGGTCCACCACCGTCGCGTCCGCGAGGTGGTCCGGACGGTCCGGCCACTCCCCGCACCACACGATGATGCCGTCGTCATCGACGGCCAGCGCGCCGTCGGGAAGATCCACGAGCGCGTCGGCGGCGCTCAGGACGAGCGGAGATCCCCCGATGTGGTACACGTGGCCCCGGTGGATTGCCGGCATGATCCGTTGCCTCCCGATCTCGTGTTGGCGTGTCGCGTCGTCAACAGGGTAACCAACGCACGGGTTCGGAATGCAACCGGCGACCGGGGGCGCGTCCGCAGGCGCGGTGGCGCCCAAGGCGAGGGGATCTGCGGTTCTCCCGGTCTGATCCTCAGCGCACGGGGGCCACGCGGGTGTCCGTTCCGGGTCCGGGGAACGCCCCGAGAGGTGTGACGGCCGGTTGGGGATTGACCCCCGGCAGTGGGTGCGTCTCTCGAGGGGGGTCAATCCCCAACCG
>SXQZ01000026.1 GCA_005792725.1 Actinomycetota bacterium | reverse complement strand
GGGGCTTCCTGCCCGCGTCGCTGGTGGACATCCGCCGGGTCCAGGACCTCGACGAGTTCATGGGCCAGAAGATCGAGTGCAAGGTCATCGAGCTCAACCGCAGCCGTAACAACGTGGTGCTCAGCCGCCGCGCAGTGCTCGAGCACGAGCGCCGCGAGGTCCGCCAGCGCATCCTCGACGACCTCCAGCCCGGGAAGGTGGTCGAGGGGACCATCTCCAACATCGTCGACTTCGGCGCGTTCGTGGACCTGGAGGGCATTGACGGCCTCATCCACATCTCCGAGCTCTCGTGGAGCCACGTCAACCACCCGTCCGAGGTCGTGAACGTCGGGGAGACGGTCACCGTGAAGGTCCTCGACATCGACCGCGACCGCCAGCGCATCTCGCTGGGGCTCAAGCAGACCCAGGCGGACCCGTGGCAGAGCGTGATCGAGACCTACCAGATCAACGACATCGTCCCCGGGACGGTGACGAAGGTGGTCACGTTCGGTGCCTTCGTGGAGATCCACGCCGGCGTCGAGGGCCTCGTCCACATCTCCGAGCTCGCCGAGCACCACGTGGAGAACCCGCGCGAGGTCGTGAGCCAGGGGGACGAGCGAGAGGTGCGCATCATCGAGATCGACGGTGAGCGCCGCCGCCTCTCCCTGTCGCTCAAGGGCGTCACGCCCGCACCCGACGACTACGTGGCCCCGTCCGCGGATGGGGTCGGCGATGACGATCCGGCACCGGTGGAGCCTGCGGACGAGGACGCCCCCGCCGACTGGGGCGACGGCGAGCACGAGGGCTGAGTCCCGCCCGCCCGGGCCGCCCTGCCTCGCGCTGACCGGGGGCATCGGCTCGGGGAAGTCCGCGGCCCTCGACGCCTTCGCGCGCCGGGGTGCCGCGGTGCTCAGTGCCGACGAGGTCGTGCACGCCCTCTATCGCGACCCGGCGATCATCCGGCGCGTCCGGGAGCGGTTCGGGCCGGATGTACTGACCGTGGGCGGCGAGGTGGACCGCCGTGCGCTGTCCGGGCACGCGTTCGCGGCCGATGACGGGATGGCCTTCCTCGAGGGGCTGCTCCATCCCCGCATCGCACGGGCGCGGCGCGAGTGGATCGCACGGGTGGCAGCGTCCGATCCCCCGCCGCCCCTGATGGTGTGCGAGGTGCCGATGCTGTTCGAGGCCGGCCTCGCGGATGCCTTCGACGCGGTCGTGGTGGTGACGGCCCCCGAGGGGGTGCGCCGGGCCCGCGTCGCGGGGAGGGGGCAGGACTTCGATCTGCGCAGCCGGCGGCAGCAGGACGAGGACGCCAAGGTCGCCGCCGCGGACATGGCCTTCGTGAACGACGGTTCGCCCGATGCACTCGACCAGTGGGTGGGGTCCGTCATGGCCAGGTACGCGGTGGCCGATGGCACGCCGTAGGCGCCGGCGCGCGCCCGTGCGCCGCCTGCTCACGGTCCTGATCCTCTGCGGGGTGGTGGTGGCCATCGGTCTGGCCGTTCACCAGTCGATGCCGGGGTGGTACGCCCGCCTGTGGTACCCGCTCGAGTACGAGGCGGCGGTGACCCGTGACGCCGCCCGGAATGGGGTGGACCCGGCGCTGGTCGCCGCCGTGGCATGGCGCGAGAGCGGCTTCGACGCCTCGGCGATCTCACACGGGGGCGCCGTGGGGGTCATGCAGGTGCTGCCGTCAACGGCGCGCTTCATCGAGGCAGCGGATGATCCACCGCCGGGTCGCGCGCACGACCTCTCCGATCCGGACGTGAACATCTCGTTCGGGGCGTGGTACCTGCGCTACCTCCTCGATGCCCACCAGGGATCCGCGCCCGCCGCCCTCGCCGCGTACAACGCCGGCCCGGAGACCCTGCGCACGTGGCGCGCGGCCGCCGCCGCGCGCGGGGCGGACTTCCGGGTCCCCGAGGATGTCCCGTTCGCGGAGACCCGGCAGTACGTGGTGGACGTGCTTGACGCGTGGGCCATCTACCGCGAGGCATACGGGGATCGCCTGGGCCGTGCCCCTGGCGGATAGGCTGGACGCGTGACGACCCGTGCCGCACACCCGACTGCCCAGGGCATTCTCGGCTGGATGCAGGCGAACCCCGCGCGCCTTCGGGCCCTCCTTGACAAGGGCGCCGCCGCCGGGGGCGACCTGTCCCCGGTGGGTGATCCCGCGATCGTGGCGCACCTCGCGTTCGTCGCCGAGGCCGTGGCGGCTCTGGCCGCGCCGGCCCGGGAGGCCCACCTGCGCGCCTTCGCGGATGGTGCCCCGGGGTGGCTGGCGCAGCACGCGGCGGACGCCGGCAGCGAGATGGAGCGGGTGGGGGAGGCCCACGCACTCGAGGCCAGCCTGCAGTTCGGGGACGCGGCCGGTGCGGACCCGTCCAACCGGACGGTGATCGACCGGCGGGTCCGGATGATCGCCTGGACCCATGTCTTCCTCGACGGGCTCGAGGTCGCCACGGGCGACACGGGCCTCGCCACGCGGGCCCGGGAGTGGATGGCCGATCACCAGGGCGTGCTCGCGGACACGATCTTCACGATGGACCGGCGGGCCAAGGAGGCGGCCGTCGTGCGGGGCGGCCCCGATGCGATCGCCGACCGCGACGTGGTGAACCGCATCGGCCAGGCCGCTGTGATGCAGGCGCACATGCGGTTCCTCGTGGAGGCCATCGCCTCCGGGGCGCGCCGTTAGGCCACGATGCTCCGGGGCACCGCCCGCCAGGCGGTGATCAGTCCGGCCCCGTAGTAGTGATGGTTGCCTCGTGGAGTCCATCGCCTCCGGGGCGCGGCGTTAGGCCACGATGCTCCAGGGCAGGGCCCGCCAGGCGGTGATCAACCCGGCCCCGTAGTAGGGATCGCGCAGGACGTACTCACCGACCTCCTCGGGCGTGCACGGCGCGAAGACGATGGCCGCCCCCGTCACGGGGTCACCGAGCGCGCCGGCCATCAGCACCCGGCCCTCATCCCGCAGGCGCCGGAGGTTGGCGAGGTGTTCGTCCCGGTAAGGTCCGCGGCGGTCGAGGATGTCCTCGACGTACTCGTACATCAGCAGGATGTGGGTCTCGGGATCCACGGCACTCCCCCGTCGCTCGGCGGGGGATCCTCGCACACGGCCCGGGGGGGCATGGACGCACGAATGGCAGCGGATCTGGTGGGCTCCGTCAGCAGCGCATCCCTCTGTGACGCCATGGCGCGGCGGCACGCGCACCGCTGCCACGCTGTCGGCCTCCTGCCCGCCGGGCGCGGCGGGCCCACATGGGGCCCCGCCGCCACGGTGCGCTTCGGCCCGCACCGGGACGACCTTCCCGGCCATGACCTCGCCGCGGCGGCGGGGCACGCCCTTGCCGGGGTCCCGGACCACGCACTGGTGGTGATCGCCGGGCCGGACGCCCCCGGGGAGGCCGTCGCGGGTGGGAAGAAGCTCGCGGCCCTCGAGGAGATGGGCGCGGCGGGCGTGATCGCCTGGGGCGCGATCCGCGATCGTGAGGAGGCTGCCGGGTACGCGATGGGGGTGTGGGCCCTCGGCGAGACCCCACGGGCCAGCGGAGACCGGCTCCAGGTTCTTGAGGCCGGGGGAATCGTCACCTTCGGGGGGGTCACGATCGCCCCGGGGGATTGGCTGTACGTGGACGCGGCCGGTCTGGTCGTCGTCCCCTGGGCGGAGCACCTCGACGTCCTCGCGGAGGCCGCCGGGATCGAGCGGGCCGACGCCGAGGCGGTGCGGCAGATCCGCGGATCCTGAGCCCCGGGCCCTGCCGATCCGGGGGGACCGGGATGTGGCCGCCGTGACACTCCCGGGGGCGCACGACCATGAGATTGCGAGGGGGCCGGGGCCGGGGGGTAACCTCACGGCGAGGAAACGAGACTTGGAGCATGTTCTGAGCACCCTCGCCCGACCACGCATCGCCTGGCCGACACCCGAGCCGCGTTGGCCATTTCCCGACCTGCCGTCGGGACTCGCGTTTCTGGCCCGGGTTGACCGGCAGTTGCACGCGCCCGAACTCGCGCAGCTGAGCCGGGACGTGGTCCGCAGCGGCGTGTGGCGGGACTACGTGGTTGCGTGCGAGGAGTACCGCGACTACCGCCTCGTGTTCGAGAACGACTTCGTGGACGTCTGGGTGCTGTCATGGCTGCCGGGTCAGGAGACGGGCTTCCATGACCACGACATCTCCGAGGTGGGCATCTGCGTGGCGGACGGGGCGATCCGCGAGCACCACATGCACCTGCGGGGGGGCGACTCGAGCCACATCCTTGGGATCGGTGACGTGCAGGAGGGGCCCTTCGGGTACATCCACCGCGTGGAGCACTGGGCCGGGACCCCTGCCGTCTCGGTGCACGCGTACTCACCCCCGCTCGCGTGGGTGGGGCAGTACCGCGAGGCCGGCGACCACATGGTGCGCCTGCGGCAGCCCGGCCGCACGCGGCTGGCGCCCCCGTAGTCCCTACCCGCCGCTGGCCGCGACCCACTCGCGGTCGGCCGGCCCCACGGGGAACATCGGGGACGCGAGAACCGTGCCACCGCGCGGGCATCGCGCCAGCGCCACCGCGAGGGCCTCGGTGACATCGTCGGTGCGATCGTCCACGCGAACGTGCGCGGCCACCCGCTGGGCGGCCGGACCGAAGGCGATGAGGCGGTCCGCGCGACTCCGGGCGAGATCGAGGGCCCGGGCCAGGGCCGCGGACTCCTCGGGCGCGGTGTGCACGGGAGTACCACCGGGTGCGTCATCCCCACCGACGATCAGGACCAGTGGCCCGTCGGGGACCGCCCGGATCGCGGCGAGGGCCTTCAGCGGGGTGGCGGCCATGGTGTCGTCGATCAGGGTGATGCCGCGTGACACCCCGTGCCGTGCCATCCGATGTGGAACGACCGGGATGCCGCCGAGGGCGGCGGCCACGGCATCCGGGGGCACACCGAGGGCCATGGCCGAGCACGCGGCGGCGAGAGCGGCCCGCAGGGCCGTCCCCGTGGCCCCGGGCGGGCCGGCAACCTCAGTCCCGCCCGCGCGGAGCACCACCGAGTCACGGACCACGAAGGCTCCGTCCATCCGGGCGCGGTCTACGCGCCCGAACGCCCAGCCGGGGACGAGCGGGCGGCCGAGCAGGCGCATGGTCACGGGGTCATCGACCGGAAGCACGTACGCCGCCCCCGGTGGCGCGGCGTCCACCAGTCGGCGCTTCGCGGCGTAGTAGCGCTCAAGGCCGCCATGAAGCTCCGAATGGTCCGGACGGATCCGGGTCAGGACAGCCACATCGGCCCGCACCTCGCCCATGTGGCACAGGTGGGTGGACGTGAGTTCGGCGATGGTGACGGCATCCGCCGGCGGTGCGACAACGAGCGACCGGTCCGGCCAGGCATTGCCGGACCGGGCGGTGCCCGAGATGGCGACCGTGCCACCGCACGCGGTGATGATGTGGGCGAGGGCCCGGCAGGTGGAGGTCTTGCCGGCGGTCCCCGACACCGCGACCACCGGCCCGGCTGCCCGCTGGAGCACGAGTTCGGCCAACACGGTCACCGGCGTGCCGGACGCCCGGGCCGCGACCACGTGGGGCGCCGTCTCCGGGGTCCACTCGTCGACCACGATCAGGTCAACGGGGCCATGCTGCGGGCGCGCCTGCGTCTCCCACCCCGCCGCCGCGAGCAGCCGGGCGGCCGCCGCGGCGTCCTCGGGGTCGGAGACCAGGAGGCGCGCCCGCATGATGCCGCTAGCGGCTCCCCGGGACCGGACGGGCCACGATGGCCCCGATGATGTCGTCGCCCTCGGGGATCCGCAGGTAGCGGGCCACCGTGGACTGCGGGCGCACCCCGAGCTGTGCCTCAATGATCTCGGTGGTGATGCCCTCGACGGCCATCTCGGCCGCGCAGGCGTACCGGAAGGCCATCGCGTGCACGCGATGGGCGAGGCCGACGCGATCGCCGAGGCGCGGGAGGAGCTCACGCACGTACGCCTGGCTCAGCGGCTTCCCGCGCAGGGTCGACACGAAGGGCCCCTCAGAACCGAGACCCATCTCCTCACGCCGCTCGGCCCAGCGTGCGATCTCAACAGCGGCCAGATCGTCCATACCCACGATGCGTCCGTTCACGCGCACGCAGCGCTCGTCAAGGTCGATGTCGCCGGGGCTCACTGAAAGCGCCTCACCGGGGCGCATGCCGAGCCTCCACAGGAGGCTGATGAGAGCGCGGTTACGACGCCCCGTGCTCGTGTGATCGGGCGAAATCTCGAGCAGGGCGAGCGCCTCATCCGGGGCGATTGGTGGGCTCTCGACGGTGATGGCCATGTGACTCCGGATCGGTTGGACATGCGTGTACGCGACGTGGCGGCATCAACACAGATGGCCTGACCGCGTCCGGGTAGCGGCGAACGTGCACTACCGAATGTGAAAATACCAAGGCCCGCCGCGAAAGCGAGGGGGAACGGCAGGGCCCCCTCGCTGTCGCTGCCGTCCGGTCAGCGCCGGAGCGTGCCCTTGGCGTACGCCGACAGCAGGACGAGGCCGATGCCGTCGAACAGGAACTGGATGCCCACGAGCAGGCCGATGGCCCACGCCGCCGAGCTGGGGAAGTCGGCGGCGATCAGGACGCCGATGATGATGGCGAGGACGCCACCGAGGGCGATGAGCCACCGGCCGTCCGCGTCGTGGTCACCGATGGCCGCCACCACCCGCACGACGCCCATCACGATGACGACGACAGCGATGACGGCGGTGAGCCCGATCGTGGCGTCAATGGGATTGAAGAGGATCCACAGCCCGCCGATGAGGAGCAGCACCGAGAGAACGACCCCGGTGACCTTCCAGGCGGTCGTGGCCCCGCTGCCGACCGCCGCGAAGAGCCACACCACGGCCAGAACGATGACGAGGATGCCGATCAGCACGGCAATGCTGACCGAGGCGATTGCGGGAAGCGCGATCGCGATGAAGCCGATGGTGATCGCGAGGACGCCAGCCCACATCATGGCGGTGGCGGATTGCCGAAGATCCTGCGCGGAATTCGTGCCCATGGAGGGGCTCCTCCCGATAGAGACGGAATGACGGACATGTTCGCAATTGCGCCGGGGGAAGCCGCGGGTCGGGCCCCCGGCGCGCCGTTGCCTGCCGGAGGCCATGGGGTACCACGGCCTCCGGCCCCCGGTGCCGCCCGGTCGGCTGGGACCGACGCGGCTGGCCGCCAGACCGCCCTCGCGCGGAGCGCGATCGCACCGGCCGCGGTGCCCGCCTCC
>SXQZ01000025.1 GCA_005792725.1 Actinomycetota bacterium | reverse complement strand
GGGGGGGGGGCCGGGGGGGTCATGGCGATGCGCACAGGGACCCCGGCGGGATGGGCCCCCAGGCGCGGCGGGGGGAGCGGCGCGCAACGGGTGCACGTCCCGGCCACACGCATGTTTCCTGCTCGCAGCGGGAAACGATGGCAACCAAATCGCCGCTCAGAGCGGTTTTGAGCATTTGACCGGGCTACTCGCGTGGGTAGGGTGGCCGTCCCACTGCCGACAGGGTCCGTGTTCATCGCGCCGTCCGCCCCGGGCGGGCCGCCACTCCGGACCACCACCCCGACGGGGAGATCCGTCCTGCTGCACCGCCTCGCCATCGCGTTCGCCGCACCCGCCCTGATCGCCGGCGGCCTCGCCTCAGGGGCATCCGCCGCGATGCCCACGCGGATGCCTGTGATCTCCGTGGCCGCCGCCCCGGCAGCGGCGCCGGGATCCCCCGCGCCGGCACCGCGGCGCGTGCGGCCCGCGGCCGTGGCCACCGGGCACTTCGCCATCCCGGCGGTGCTGCCCACACGCACGACCCTGGCCACGACCTACAGCGCCTGGGATGAGGGGAACGCGTGCCCGGGTCTCCCCCAGACCCGCATGTACGACCTCACGATGGGCAGCGATCTGGTGCCGTGCGGTACCTACATCCGCATCTGCCTGATGTCGGGGACGAAGTGCGTCGTCGTGCAGCGTCGTGACTGGGGTCCTTTCACCGGCGGGCGTCACATCGATATGAACCTCGGTGCGGTGCTGGCCCTCGGCTACCCCTCGATGTACGAGTGGGGCGTGCGCAAGGTGCGGTGGGAGCGCGTGCCCGCCCCGGCACGGACGGGCGTTTTCACCCCCGCGCGGTGAAAACCCAGCGATCGATCAGGGAATAAAACTCCGTAATCCTTGACTTGTTTTCGGGCTTTCCTCTAGGGTCCCGTCCCGGCGCCTCACGGGCGCATGCGGGTACGGCGGACCACGAGGAGACCACGGGTGAGCACGATCGGCTGGCGCGACCGCCTGGAGGGGCAGATGCCCCCCGACCTGGCGGAGGAGATCGACGTCTTCGAGACCCAGCTCGAATTGCGCAAGGACGGCCGGGTTGACGAGCGCGTCTTCGCCGAGACGCGTCTGCGGCGCGGGGTCTACGGCCAGCGCTACGACAACGGCCAGCGCCACGACGGCGTGGAGCACCGCCGCCTGGAGTTCCCCTCCGGGGACCTGACCAAGGGTCCCGAGACCCTGTGGGACGCCCCGGGCATGCTGCGCATCAAGGTGCCGTGGGGCGGCCTGACGCCGCTGCAGATCGACGTGATGGCCGAACTGGCCGAGGAGTACTCGGACCACATCCTGCACGTGACCACCCGGCAGGACGTCCAGTTGCACTACGTGCACATCGAGGACATGCCCACCGTCATGCGGCGGCTTGCCGCAGTCGGCATGACCACCCGTGAGGCCTGCGGCAACGGCGTGCGCAACCTCACGGCGTGCCCGCTCTCGGGCGTGTGCCGCACCGAGTCGTTCGACGTGACCCCGCACTCCGAGGCGCTCTTCCGGTTCCTGCTGGGCCACCCCGACTGCCAGGACTTCGGGCGGAAGTTCAAGATCGCGTTCTCCGGCTGCGCCGATGAGGCGTGCGGCCTCGTGATGATGCACGACCTCGGCGGCATCGCACGCACCGACCTCGTGGACGGCGAGCCCGTGGATTCGTTCGACATCTACGTGGGCGGTGGCCTCGGCACCACGCCGCACCAGGCCAAGTTGCTGGCCGGGCGCGTGCCGCCGGGCGAACTGCTGCCCACGGTGCAGGCCGTGGCCCGGGTATTCGCGCGACTCGGCGAGAAGGCGAACCGCAACCGCGCGCGCGTCAAGTTCCTGGTGGCCAAGGTCGGCATCGAGGAGTTCAGCCGCCTCGTCGCCGAGGAGCGGGAGATCCTCCCGTACGACGAGCGCTGGACCGCCCACCTCGACGACGGCCTGCCGCCCGAGCAGCCCGCGCACGCCCTGGGTGCGGGCGATGGTAACGACGCGGCCGACCCGGTCTTCCGCGCCTGGCGCGAGGCCAACGTCTACCGGCAGCGCCAGGACGGCTACGCCGTGGTCACCATCCCACTGCCGCTGGGCGACATCGCCTCGGGCCAGGCCCGCCTGCTCGCCGACGTGGCCCGCCGGTTCGTGGGCGACACGGTGCGCACCACCGTGGAGCAGAACATCGTGTTCCGCTGGGTGCGCCTGGAGGACCTTGCGGACCTGCACACGGCGCTCGCCGGGATCGGCATGGCCGACCCCTACGCCGAGACCATCGTGGACGTAAGCGCGTGCCCCGGCACCGACACCTGCAAGTTGGGGATCTCGGCGTCGCGTGGCCTGGCCGGCGAACTGCGCGAGCGCCTGGCCGCGCGCTCGGGCGAGCTGGACGAGGCCATCAAGGGCCTGCGCATCAAGGTGAGCGGCTGCTTCAACTCGTGCGGCCAGCATCACGTCGCCGACATCGGGTTCTTCGGCAACAGCCGCAAGCGCGGCGGCCGTGTGGTGCCCCACTTCCAGGTGGTGCTGGGTGGCCAGTGGCAGAACAACGCGGGCTCCTATGGCCTGGCCGTGGGCGCCATCCCCAGCAAGCGCATCCCCGAGGTGGTTGACCGCATCACCGGGCAGTTCATCGCCGACCGCCTGCCGGGTGAGTCATTCCTCGACTGGAGCGGGCGCACCGGGCGCGCGGGCCTGGCGGCCATCATCGAGGACCTCAAGGAGATCCCCGACTACGAGGACGAGCCGGGGCTCTTCCAGGACTGGGGGAACCCGCGCGAGTTCCAGATCGGCGACATCGGCATCGGCGAGTGCGCGGGCCAGGTGATCTCGTCCACGGACCTCGAACTCTCATTCGCCGAGAGCATCGCGTTCGAGGCCCAGGTGGCGCTGGAGGACAACGACCTCACCCGCGCGGATGAGCGCGCCTACCGCTCCATGGTCACCGCCGCGCGTGCCTTGGTGCGCACCGAACTGCCGGACCTGCCCGAGGAGGACGACGTGATCGTGCGCGAGTTCGATGCGCGCTTCGTCGAGACCGGCCGCTTCCGCGACCGCTTCGCCCACGGCGCATTCGCCCGCCCGCTGCTCGAGCGGCACGCCGGCGGCGCCACCGCGGTGACCGAGGAGAAGGCCCGGTCATTCGTGGAGGAGGCCCAGCTGTTCATCGACGCCGCCCACGCCTGCCAGATCCGTATGGCCGGCGCGACATCGGCCACCCAGTAGCCGGACCGGACCGACAGGAGACGGACATGGAACCGCACCGCATCTCGGTGAAGCTGTACCTCGAGGATCCGGCCGCTCTGGACCCCGAGGCCGTCGTGCCCGCCTTCCACCGCTTCATCCGCGAGGACGCCGTGGGGGGCATCCCGATTGACGTCGCGCGCTACGCACATGTGGTGGACGGCCCCGGCATCCTCATCGTCGGGCATCAGGTGGACTTCGCCATTGACCTCGCCGGGGGCCGCCCCGGCATCAGTGTCACGCGCAAGCGCGACGCCGTGGGCAGCCTGGCCGAGCAGGTGCGCGAGCTCGTCGCATGGGCGGTGCGCCTGTCGCTGCTGCTCCAGGACGACGACGCCGTCGGGGACGCCGCGTGCCTGTCCGCCGACGAGGTGCTGGTGACGATCCTCGACCGCTACGAGGCCCCCAACAACGACGAGACACTCGTGCGCGCCGAACCCGCGCTGCGCAGCGCGTTGGAGCCGCTCTCGGAGTCGGCGTCGCTCGACATCACCCGGATCAGCGGGGTACGTGAGCCCTTCGCGGCCCGCATCGCCATCGGGTCGCCCCGCCGCCTGGAGGCATGGACGGGGGACGCCGCCCTCGCCTGAGCGGTGGTGGCGGGACCGGGGTGACCGGCGCCGGACCGGGCCGGGCGCCCGCGCCGCCCGGGGTTCCGGGGGAACCGGATCACGCTTCCCTCACGTCGTCCTCACCGATCCATGACGTCACGGGGGCACGGTGGTTCCCACACCGCTCCCGGATGAGGAACCCAGGATGAAGATCTCCCGCCTGCTGGCCGCAAGTGTCGTCGGCGTGGCCGCCGTGCCAGTCGTCGCGCTCGGGCATGGATCGATGTCGGACCCGGCATCACGCATCTACCACTGCGCCATCACCACACCGGACGCCCCGGCCTGCGCGGCCGCCCGTGCCGCGAACCCGCAGGCCCTGTACGACTGGATGGAGGTGAACATCGGTGACGCCGCCGGACGGCATCGCGCACTGATCCCCGACGGCACGCTGTGCAGTGCGGGCCGCAGCAAGTACGCGGCCTTCGACGCGCCCGCCGCGTGGCCCACGACCCACCTGCGCCCCGGCGCGGACGGCCGGTACACGCTCACCTGGCGCTCCACGGCGCCCCATGCCACGGCGTACTACCGGGTCTATCTCACCACGCCCGCGTACGACCGCACGCGTGCGCTGCGGTGGGACGATCTCGAGCTGGTGCATGACTCGGGGGCCCTGCCGCGCGAGACCACCACGACCCTGCGCGTCACGTTGCCCGCGCGCACGGGGCCGCAGGTGCTCTACACCATCTGGCAGCGCAGCGACTCGCCCGAGGCGTTCTACGCCTGCAGCGACGTCGTGATGGACGCCACCGCGCCGGCCCCCGGACCCGGGCCGGCCCCGGTGCCCGTTCCCGTGCCGGCTCCCGTGCCAGCTCCCGTGCCCGTACCCGTGCCGGCTCCCGTGCCCGCGCCCGGCACCGGCCTCACCATCCACTCGACCATCAGTACCGACTGGGGGACGGGCTTCTGCCGTGACCTGCGCGTCACCAACGGATCGCTCCTGCCGGTGCGCTGGACCGTGCCGCTCGAGGTCGGGGGCACCATCACCTCGCTGTGGAACGCGCGGGCCGCGGGCGGGGCGACCAGCGGCACCATCGAGGTCGGCGGGGAGTCGTGGAACCGCGACCTCATGGGCGGTCAGGTGGCCGCCTTCGGCTACTGCGCAACCCGGGCGGGTACCATTCCCGCCCCGGCGCCGCCGCCGGTGCCCGCACCGGCACCGCCGCCGCCGCCCGTGCCGGAGGACGGCGCGGCCACCATGACCCGCCGCATCACCTCCGACTGGGGCCGCGGGTTCTGCGCCGATGTCACCGTGCGGACCGCGGCCACGTCGCCGGTGATCTGGCAGGTGCAGCTCGCGACCGGTGGCGTGATCACCAGCATCTGGGATGCCGTCACCGCCGGGGAATCCGGAACCGTGCCGGTGCGTGGGGCCGCGTGGAACGCCGCGGTCACCGCTGCGCAGCCGGTCACGTTCGGGTACTGCGTTCAGCGATAACGGCGTTGGGAGGGCGCGGGGCGGCGGTGTCGGCCACACTGCCGCCCCGTGAACGTCCCGCTCTGGGCCTGGATCGTGCTGGTGGCCGGCACGGTCCTGGTCATCGCCATCGACCTGCTCTTCATCTCGAAGGGTGGCCGGAAGATGGAACTTCGCCCCGCCCTCATCTGGACGGGTGTGTGGCTGGCCCTCGGCGCGGCATTCGCCGTGGTGGTGGGCGTCGCGTTCGATACGAAGTACGCCACCGAGTACCTCTCGGGCTTCCTGCTCGAGTACTCGCTCTCGATGGACAACGTGTTCGTGTTCATCGTCCTGCTCGCATTCTTCGCGGTGCCGCCGGCCGCGAAACTGCGGGTGCTCACCATCGGCATCCTCATCGCCCTGGGGCTTCGGCTCATCGCCATCCTCATCGGCGGGGTCCTCATCGCCCAGGCCGAGTGGGTGCTCTACATCTTCGGGGCATTCCTCATCTACACGGCGTGGAAGCTGTTCCACCACGCCGACCAGCCGACCGACCCGGCGCAGTCACCCATCCTGAGGTTCCTCAAGCAGCGCTTGCCCGTCACCGGCACCTATGAGGGCTCGCGGTTCCGCGTCCGCGCCGGCGGGAAGTGGATGTACACGACCCTCGCGGTCGTGCTGGTGATGCTCGCGGGTACCGACCTCGTGTTCGCCCTGGACTCGATCCCCGCCGCGTTCGGCGTGACCCGTGAGCCCTTCCTCGTGTTTGCGGTCAATGCCTTCGCGCTGATGGGCCTGCGATCGCTGTTCTTCGTGCTGGAGGGCCTCGTGGACCGGTTCCCCTACCTGTCCTACGGCCTGGCCGCCGTGCTGGCCTTCGTCGGGGCCAAGATGCTGCTGAAGGACCTCTGGCACCCGCCCATCTGGGTGTCGCTGGCCGTCATCGTCGTGGTGCTCGGCACCAGCATCGCCTACTCCTGGGTGAAGACGAAGCCGCCCCGGCCCGCCTGACCCGGGTGGCGATGACCCCCGGTCCCGAGGGGGTGGGGCGATAGCATCGCCTCCCGGTGGACCGTCTCTCCGTCGTATCGCTGGCCGTGGCCTTCGCCGCCGGCGTCGTCTCGTTCGCGTCACCCTGCGTGCTGGCGCTCGTCCCCGGCTACCTGTCGTTCATCTCCGGGGTGCCGGCCGACCAGGTGGAGAGGCGATGGCGGGGGGTCATCCGGCCCACGGCCGCGTTCGTGCTGGGGTTCGCGATCATGTTCGCGCTGTTCGGCGCGAGCGCCGGGCTGATCGGGCGGTCCCTCGCCCGCGACCGCGACGTGCTGAACGTGGTGGCGGGGATCATCCTCATCGTGTTCGGCATCGCGATGGTGGTGCTGCCGCGCATGGGGTGGTTCCAGTCCGATCGCCACATGCGGATCGCGAAGCGTCCCGCGACGCTGATCGGCGCCGGGCTGGTGGGCGCCGCCTTCGCGGCCGGGTGGACGCCCTGCATCGGGCCGATCCTCGGTGGAATCCTCACCTACGCCGCCCCCACGGGCTCACCGGCCGCCGGCGCCCTCTTGCTGTTCGTCTATTCGCTCGGGCTGGGCATCCCGTTCCTGCTCGCGGGCATCTTCATGACGCAGACGCTGTCCGCCTCGAAGTGGCTGCGCAACCGCTGGTACGCCGTCAACGCCATCGGCGGGGCGCTCATGGTGGTGCTGGGCATCATGGTCCTCACCGGTAACCTCGAGCGCATCACCCAGCGTCTCGCCACCATCGGGTTCACAGGCCTCTAGGAGCCTCCGTGCGCATCGTCTCCCTCGTGGGCAACCGGCCCCAGTTCGTCAAGGCCGCACCGCTGTGCACCGCCCTCCGCGCCCAGGGGGAGGAGATCCTCGTGCACTCGGGCCAGCACTACGACCCCGAACTCGCTGACCTGTTCTTCGACGAGTTGGGCATCCCGGCACCCGACCACGCGCTGGAGGTGGGGCCCGGTACGCCCGTGCACCAGATCGCCATGATCATGGAGCGGTTCGAGCACGTGGTACGCGATGAGGGGCCGGATGCCGTGCTGGTGTACGGCGACACCACCACGACGCTCGCCGGCGCGCTGGTGGCGGCCAAGCGCGGCATCCCGCTGGCGCACGTGGAGGCCGGGCTGCGCTCGTTCGACAAGGCGATGCCCGAGGAGCAGAACCGGGTCGTCACCGATCACCTGTCGGCCGTGCTGCTGTGCCCCACCCGGCAGGCCGTGGACAACCTCACGGCCGAGGGCATCACCCGCGGCGTGCACCTGGTGGGCGATGTCATGTTCGATGCGAGCCGCATGTTCGCGCCCCTGGCCGAGCGCAGGGATGCGCCGGTGGCCCTCGGGCTGGATCCGGGCGGCTACCTCCTCGTCACGATCCACCGCGCCGCGGCCACCGACACCCCCGGGGCCCTCGATGACATGGTCGCGGTGCTGTCATCCCTCGGACAGCCGGCCGTCTTCCCGGTGCACCCGCGCACCCGTGCCGCGCTGCAGGCCGGTGGCCGGTGGGACGCCCTCGGGCAGGTCCCCGGCCTCATCCTCGCGCCCCCCGCGGGCTACCTCGATTTCGCGAGCCTGCTCATGGGTGCCCGCGCCGTCCTCACCGACTCGGGCGGGGTGCAGAAGGAGGCCTACTTCCACGGGGTCCCGTGCATCACCCTGCGCGATACCACCGAGTGGGTCGAGACGGTGGCCGGGGGCTTCAACACCCTCACGGGGATGGACACCGCCCGGGTGCGCGAGGCGCTGGCCGGCGTGGCGATGCCCGCCGAGCGCCCGCCGTACTACGGCGATGGCCACGCGGCCGAGGCCATCGCCCGCGCGGTGGTTGCCGAACTGGGGTAGCCCCGGGGCACCCCGTGGCCGCCACCGGCATCACTTCCTCTTCTTCACCACCAGGGAGCGGGTGACCGAGTACGCCCGGCCCCCCTTCGGAGTGAATGTGGTGCGCAGCGACAGCGTGAGCGACCTGCTCTTCAGGGTAGTGCGCCCCTTCGCGCCCAGGTTGCAGGAGACCCCGGTGGTGCCGGTGGCCTTGGTCGCCCGTGACGCGCGGCACCAGGTGACCGTCTTCTTCCCGCTCCCGGTCACCGCCTGCTGGGTGATCTTCCCGGGGCCGGCCACATAGACCGTGGAATTGACGCTGGCCGTGGACGGCAGTGTCCGGGACCCCACGGTACGGACCGCCACCTCCATGACGAAGGTCGCCGCGACCGCGGTGTCGCCACCCAGGGCCACGGCGCACCGGGGGCCGGTGCCCGTACAGCCGCCCGACCAGCCGGCGAAGGCCGTGGCCACGCTCGGCGTCGCCGTCAGGGTCACCGACGTACCGGCCGGGTATCCCTGGGTGCAGTCGCTGCCGCAGTTGATGCCCAACGGGGACGACGAGACGGTGCCCGTGCCGTTGCCGTTACGTGCGACGGTGAGGTAGGGGCTGCCGGGGGGCAGGGGCTCGAAGGTGGCCCCCACCTGCCGGTCGTCACTCATCACCACCGTGCAGGTGGGCTGGGTGCCCGCGCAGGCGCCGGTCCAGCCCGTGAAGTACGCACTGTCCGCGGGCACGGCCGACAACGTCACCG
Source organism: Actinomycetota bacterium (assembly GCA_005792725.1). GTDB lineage: Bacteria > Actinomycetota > Thermoleophilia > Miltoncostaeales > Miltoncostaeaceae > SYFI01. The sequence goes on along the minus strand of SXQZ01000025.1, from coordinate 3,691 downwards.
TGGTGCCGACCTTGTACACCTCGGCGCAGGTCAGTCCGCAGTTGATGCCACCGACGTCGGACGTCACCCCGCCGGAGCCGACCCCCTGCATGGTGACCAGCAGCAGGCGTCCCTCCTTCGGGATCGGCGCGAAGCTCGCGCTCACCTTGCGCGCCTCGTCCATGGTGACGGTGCAGGTCGGCTGCTGGCCATCGCACGCACCGCCCCATCCGATGAAGTCCGAGGTGCCGGCGGCAGTGGCCTGAAGGGTCACCACCCGGCCCTGGTCGAAGTTCTGCGCGCAGTCGGTGCCGCAGTTGATGCCCTCGTTGGGCGCCTTTGACACCACGCCGCCCTGTCCCGACCCCAGCCGGATGACCGTGAGCAACTCCGCGGTGGGCGGCAGCAGTGTGAACGTGGCCGTCGCCTGCCGGGCCTGGTCCATGGTCACCGTGCACGTGGACGACGGCCCCGCGCATCCGCCGGTCCACCCGGAGAACGCCGACACGTCGTCGGCCGTGGCCACCAGATCCACCGTGGTGCCGTCCTCGTACTGCTTCGTGCACGTGCTGCCGCAGTCGATCCCGGCGGGGTTCGAGGTGACGGTGCCCATACCCGTGCCATCCCGCGCCACGCTCAGCAGCCACGACGCGGGGGGCAGGGCCGTGAAGGTGGCCGTCACATCACGCGCCCCGTCCATCGTGACGGTGCAGGTGGGCTGGTCCGCGCCGCCGCTGCAGGCCCCGCCCCACGCGGTGAACGCTGAGCGCGCGCCGGGCTTGACCGTCAGCGTGACGGTGGTGCCCCTGACGTACTGGTCGCTGCAGTCGGTGCCGCAGTTGATAGCGGTATCGGGAAGCACCGACACGACCGTCCCCGTCCCGGTGCCCGCCTTCATCACCCGGAGCCGCCGGTCCGGTGCCGGGATCGGGACGAAGGTCGCGGTCACCTTGCGCGCGTCGTCCATGGTGACCAGGCAGGTGTCCTGAACTCCCGTGCACGCCCCGCCCCACTGGTGGAAGGTGGACCCCTTCGCAGAGGTCGCCTGCAGCGTCACCTTCGTGCCCTTCGCGTAGTTCTGGGTGCAGTCGCTGCCGCAGTTGATGGCGGTATCGGGCGTGAGCGAGGCCACCCGGCCCTGACCGGACCCGCGGCGGGTAACGGTGAGCGTCTCCCAGTCGACGGGGATCGGGACGAAGATGGCCGTCACCGACCGTGCCCGCTCGATCTTCACGGTGCACTGGGCCTGGGTGCCCGTGCAGTCGCCCTCCCACCGGGCGAAGGTGAGGCGATCGCCCGGGGTCGCGGCGAGTACGACGTCCGTCCCCGCGGTGAACTCCTGCGAGCAGTCCTTGCCGCAGTTGATGCCGGCGGGGGTGGACGTGACGGTGCCCGCCCCGTCCCGGGTGACGGTGAGCCGGTACTTGGGGGGCGCGAGCGGGGTGAAGCGCGCCGTCACCGTGCCGGACTGCTTCAGCGTGACCCGGCAGATGACGGCCGCGCCGCTGCACGCGCCACCCCAGCCGCCGAAGGCCGACTGGTTGCCCGGCTGCGCCGTGAGCGTGATCTCCTGACCCGGATTCACGTTCGTTGCGCACGCGGTCCCGCAGTTGATGCCGGCGGGGCTCGAGGTGACGGTGCCCGTGCCGTCACCCGTGCGCGTCACGGTGAGGGTCACGACCTGCTCGTTCTCGAAGACGGCCGTGACGCTGCGTGCTTTCGTCATCTCGAGCCGGCAGGTGCTGCCCGCCTTCGCCGTCGCACACGCGTCCTTCCACGTCACGAATCGCGCACCCGCACTCGGGGAGGCCACGAGCGTGACCGGCTCGCCCTTCCACCAGTCCGTGCTGCAGGCGAAGCCCGGGCACTGGAGCCACTTCGCCGGGGAGTCGGTGACGACGCCCCGACCCTGTACCGAGATGGTGAGCGGGACCCACTGATGGCTGTCGCCGACCACCGCGAACGATGACGACGGGCCGACGGGAGCGGCCTCCGCCCGTGACGATGCCGCCACGAGCACCACCGTCAGCACCGCGATGGCCGCGGCGAGGGTACGGATGCGAGGAGTGCGAAGGAGCGCCATGTCAACCTCCTGATCGCGCTCTCGCGATCCGTGGGGAAGGGCAACGCAATGGTGACGCTACACCAACGCGTTCTGCGGGTCCCCCACCGCGGGTGATCCGGGCGCCGGCGCGGGCCCGCGGCGCGGGTACCGACCTGCGCGGGGTCGCCGGAGGGCCCGCCTTCCCGTCACGATCCACCCCGGCGGGTCCGTGCCGCCGGTACCGGCCTACGTGAGGTCGAAGGGGGACGGCCCGTCATCGGGCAGGCGCCCGCGCGGCACCTCATAGGCATCCTGCACGCCCATGCCTGCCATCAGCGCCCGGGGGCGGATCATCAGGAAGATGCGCGAGTCGCGCTCCCGCTGGGTTCGCTCCCAGCGCCGGGCCTCAAGGCGGTCAATGATGCCGATGCCGATGCCCGCGCCCGCGATGAGCGCCGCCGTGCCCCCGATCTCGCTGATGAGGGTGTCGAGCACCAGCAGCGTGCCGACGCCCAAGAACATGACGGTGGCGGCCCGTACGCGGCGCTCAAAGGAATCGGCGGTGGTCTCATGCACCACCGGGCCCGGGGGCCGGAGCGTGAGAATGGCGTGGGCGAACCGGCGGCGGCTGGTGAGCGCGCCCAGCACCAGGGCCAGGAGGAGGGCGGCGGCAGCCACGATGCCGGCCGGCAGCGGCTCCACCGGCCCGTCCACCAGCCACAGGATGATCCAGTACGCGAGGGCCGCGAGGCCCAGCGACGTGAGCACCTGCCCGCGCCACCCGATCTCGTCGTCCGCGCGCACGATGCGGGGGAGCCCCGCCAGCGCCGCATCGTCCATAGCGGCTACGATACCGCCGCTGTCCACGCCGAGAACGAACATCCCCGGCGGTCCCCGGTGACCGCCCCCGCGCCGCGCGTCGGCGTCATCGGCCTCGGCTACGTCGGGCTCCCGCTCGCGGTCGTCTTCGCCGAGGCGGGCGTGCCCGTGGTCGGCCTCGACGTCGTGGATGAGAAGGTCGCCGCCATCAACCGCGGCATCTCCCACATCGAGGACGTGCCGTGCAGACGCCTGGCGCCGCTGGTGGAGGCGGGGACGCTGCGCGCGAGCACCGACCTCGACGAGCTGCCTGCCCTCACGGCGATCATCATCTGCCTGCCCACGCCGCTGAATGAGCACCGCGAGCCGGACCTGGGCGCGGTGCTGGGCGCGGTGCGCGACATCGCCCCCCGGCTCCGGCACGGCCAGCTGGTGGTGCTCGAGAGCACCACCTACCCGGGCACCACGCGCGACGAGCTCGCACCGATCCTCGAAGGACACGGGCTCACCGCGGGCGAGGACTTCCACCTGGCCTTCAGCCCCGAGCGCGTGGATCCCGGCCGCGGGGACTGGACCACCCGGTCCACGCCCAAGGTGGTCGGGGGCCTGACCCCCGCATGCACCGCGAAGGCGCTCGAGGTCTACGGGCAGGCGTTCGACACGCTGGTGCCGGTCTCGACGCCCGAGGTGGCGGAGATGACGAAGATCCTCGAGAACGTCTTCCGCAGCGTGAACATCGCGCTGGTCAACGAGACGGCGCTCCTGTGCGACCGCATGGGCGTGGACGTGTGGGAGGTCATTGACGCCGCGGCCACGAAGCCGTTCGGGTACATGCCGTTCCGCCCCGGC
>SXQZ01000024.1 GCA_005792725.1 Actinomycetota bacterium | reverse complement strand
GGCCCCGGCCGCTGCGATGGTGCCGGCCCGCGCGGGGCCGACGCGACCCGATCCGCGTGCCGGGTGCCAGATGTTCGCCGGCTCACACCCGCGAGCGGGTGTGAGCCGGCGGCGTCCCAGATGGAGCACGCCGCTGGCCCCCCGCCGCCCGTCCCCGTGGCGGCGCCGGCTCACCGCAGTGATCCGGGCGCGGGCCGGCTTGCCCGCAGCCGGGCTCGTGAGGTGTCTGGCACCGGGGGGAGGGCCGGGGACCAGTACGCGCCGATCCCGGTCGGGGGTCAGCGGGCCTTGGCTGCCAGTTGTCCGCAGGCGGCGGCGCTGTCGGCTCCGCGGGAGCGGCGGAAGGAGGGGTGCAGGCCTGCCTCCTGCAACTCCTCGGCGAAGCGACGGGCGCGGTCGGGGGGGGAGCCCCGGTAGTCGCCCCCCGTGGCGTTGTATTCGATGAGGTTCACGTGGAAGCGGCCGTCGCGCAACTGGGAGGCCAGGCGGCGGGCGTCGGACACGTTGTCGTTCACGCCGTCCAGCAGCAGGTACTCGATGAAGACCCGCCGGCCGGTGCGGTCGGCGTAGCGCCGGCAGGCGGCCAGCACGTTCGCGATGGGCCAGCGGTTGTTGATGGGCATCAGCGCCGAGCGGGTGTCGTCGTCGGCTGCGTGCAGCGACAGCGCGAGGCGCACGGGCACCTCGAACGCCACCAGCTCCTCGATGCCCGGCACCCAGCCCGCGGTGGACACCGCGATGGAGCGGGCGGAGATGCCGAGGCCGTCGGGTGCGTGGATCTCGCGGATCGCGTCGAAGACGGCGGAGGTGTTCTGCAGCGGCTCGCCCATGCCCATGAACACGATGTTGCTGAGGCGGGCCTCGGCCCCGCGGGCTGAGTCGGCGGCGAGGTACGCCTGGTCCGCGATCTCGCGGGCGGTCAGATCGCGCCCGGGGCCCATCGTACCGGTGGCGCAGAACCGGCACCCCAGCGCGCACCCGGCCTGACTCGATACGCACAGCGTGCGCCGGCCGCGGGCGTGCTTGATCAGCACGCTCTCGATGGCGAGGCCGTCGGCGGTGCGCAACCGCCACTTGATCGTGCCGTCGCGGCTCTCGGCCATGGCGTCGGGAGCCACGGTCCATAGCGGCACCACCTCGGCGAGGCGTGTGCGCAGGGCCTTGGGCAGGGTGGTGACCTCGTCCCACTCGCGCGCACCCGACCGGCGCGCGTCGTCCACCTGCTTCAGGCGGTACGCGGGCTCACCCCACGACTTGAGCACGGATGCGACCTGGTCACTCATCAGACCGGGGAACCTATCGTGATCGGCTCGGCGCACGGAATGACCTTCGGGAACAGGCGGCGCCCGACCAGCACGATCCATGCGGCCAGGCCGCAGGCGATGCAACTGAAGACGATGAGCGCACTGGTCAGGCCGATGGCCTGGGAGAGGTACCCCAGGCCGACCGTTGGGATCGTGCCCGCGTAGGCGCACATGTAGAGCGCCGACATCAGTTTGCCGCGCTCCGCCAGCGGCACGATGGTGCCGCAGATGACCGTGCCACCCTGCAGGATCATGCCGTTGACGAAGCCCAGGAGGCCGGCGGCCACCACCACCAGCACGGCACTGCCCGCCAGGGCGGCCCCGGCGATGAGCCATGTGACCACCGCGGACACCGACACCCCGATCATCACGGCCCTCCGGGGATCGAGGTTGCGCGTGACGATCGGGGTCATTCCCCCGAGCCCCAGCACCAGGAAGCCGCAGAGCCCCGCGATCGCCACGGTGGTGGCGCCGAGCGTGGTGAAGAGGAACAGCGGCACCAGCGACAGCACGGTGCCCTCCATGAACGACATGGTGAACGCCGCCGGGCCGATGAACCCCGCGAACCCCGGCCCCTGCCCCGCGGGCACCCCCACGCGCATCTCGAACCGGTAGGGGCGCCGCGGCACCGTCTCGCGGGCGATCAGCACGCATGCGAGGCCGACCACCATCAGCACCACATGCACCTCGAACGGCCGGTGCAGCGGGTTGCCCCAGTACTGGGCCACCAGCCCCCCGAACAGGGGGCCGAGACCGAACCCGATGCGGAAGGCCGCCCCCGCGGTCATCGCCGCCAGCGCCTTGGCCCCGGGCCGCGCGTGGTCAATGACGAAGGCCGTGCCCACGCCCAGGTACATCCCGATGGCCAGCCCCTGCAGCACGCGCCCGGCGAAGAGCAGTGGGACCGAGTCGGTGAGCGAGAACACCAGTGACGCCGTGATCATCACCAGCATCGCGGGGATCGCGAGCCGTTTGCGGCCGAGCCGGTCGGAGGCATTGCCGGCAAGCAGCATGGTCGGCACCACCGTGGCGGTGTACGTGGCGAACAGCAGCATCAGCATGCCGTTCGAGAGCCCGTAGGTGCCCTGATACAGCGGCAGCAGCGGGGTGATGATGCTCGTGCCCATCGTGAAGACGAGCAGGGCGATGAGGGCCAGATACCCGCCCCGGGTCATCGTCGCGGTGGTCCCGGGCCGGTGCCGGGGACGCGGGCGACGATCGTGGCTCCCGGACCCAGCACGCGGGGGGCCCGGAATGCCGCGACGGCGCCGAGCACCAGCACCCCCGCGGCAACCAGCAGGGCGTTGCGCATGCCGTCCGCGACCATGGCGCGCAGGGGAGCCGACACCAGGCCGTCCTCCGCCGTGACCGTGGCCGGGATCGCCATGGCGAGTACGGTGCTCAGCAGGGCCCCACCCACCGCACCCCCCGAATAGCGCGACACATTCGGCAGCGACGATGCCACCCCCAGACGGTCCTCGGGCACCTCGTGGATCACCGTCGCCGTGACCGGCGCGGTGCTGGCGGCCAGCCCCAGCGCCAGGACCACCATGCCCGGCAGCACCAGCGGGTACGTCTCGAAGCCGAAGCCCGCGGCCAGGATCAGCGCACCCGCCGTCGCCGTGCACAGCGCCACGCGCATCATCCGGTCGCTGCCGGCCCGGGTGAGCAGTCGGCCCGACATCGGGGACGCGACCATGAAGCACAGCGCGATCGGCGTGATGGCCAGGGACAGCCACACGTCGCGGTAGCCCAGCACCGCCGTGAAGTAGAACGGCAGGAGGAGCAACGTTCCGAACATCGCCGCACCCGCGCAGAAGCCCGCGAGGTTCGGGTTGCGCACCGTCCGCAGCCGGAAGAGGCCGAGGTCGAGCATCGGGTCGCCCGCCCGCGACTCACGCCAGATGAACAGCGTGAGCCCCACCCCGCCGAGCACCAGCAGCACCGTCACGCGGGGCGAACCCCACCCCCACCCCGCCGCGCCCGACAGCGCGGTGAGGATGGGGAACAGCGCGAGGGCGGCGAGCACGGCGCCCAGCAGATCGAATGGGCGTTTCGCGCCCGGTGGCCGCTGGTGCATCACGAGCGCCGCACCGATGAGCACCAGCGCACCGACGATCGGCGTGAACCAGAAGACGCTGCGCCAGCCCCACATGCCCACCAGCACCCCCGCGATGTTGAGCGATACCACCGGCGCCACCGTGATGATGGCGGTGAGGATGCCGATCGCCAGGCCCCGCTGGTGGGGCGGGAACAGGATTGCCGCGTAGGCATAGGCCGTCGGCGCCATGGCCGACGCGCCCACGCCCTGGAGGATGCGGAACACCACCAGGGAGGGCTCATCCCAGGCCACCGCGCAGAGCGCCGACGCCACCACCATCACGAGCACGCCCAGCACGAAGATGCGCCGGCGTCCGTACAGGTCGCCCGCCCTCCCCGCGATGGGCAGGAGCACGGCCTGGGTCACCAGGAAACCGGTCACCACCCAACTGGCCCCCGACACACCCGCGCCGAAGTCGCTCGAGATGTCGGGCAGGGCGATGTTGACGATGCTGACGTTCAACACCGACAGCATCATCCCCCCGGCGACCACGGTCATCGCCATCCATCGCCACCGCGGGCTCGCCCTCAGGCGGGCACGGACGGCACGCAGGCGCGCCGGGAGCATCGAGTCCTGCACGCGCTGCACCGTATACGCCCCCCGGGGGGGCGCGCGGGCTAGCCTTCCGCGCCGTGGCGAGGAAGACGCGCAAGACGACGACGGCCATCCGCATCGGCGCGCGCGACCTGCTGTGGGACTACGCGCGGCTGGCCCGCATGTACGCCATCGAGATCATCGCGGTGGCGGTGGCTCTGGTCGCCGTGTCCATCGTGCTCGAGGCCACCTCCGAGGATGGCTGGTCGTGGACCTGGCTAGGTGCACTCACGGCGATCACCGGCATCACCGGGCTCGTCTTCTTCCCGCTGCTGCGCGTGTGGCTCCGCCGGGGCGGGCTGCCCTCCCTGCGCCTGCCTGACGCCCACCCCGCCGAGGGCGTGCGCATGCTCGCCGCCGCGCCATCCGACTGGCGCCGGTTCACGGCGCTCAGTGGCGTCCTGCTCTTCCTCGCCGCCGGCGCCACCCTGCTCTTCCTCGTGGCGGTACTCGGTCGCGGGGGCATCGCCGAGGGGGTGGTCATCGGGGTGATGCTGGCGTGGGGGCTCGTGACCCTCGAGGATGGCCGGCGGATCCAGCACACACAGGCCGATGAGAGGCGCGCGTACTGGGTTGCGGCACGCCGTCCGTGGGGGGCCGGGAACCGGCTGGTCTTCACCGTCACGCGGGGCTGACGCCGGACCGCCCGGGTTCCATCCCTCACGGGACCGCGACGGCGTGATACGGTTACCGCATATACCGGAGGGGGGTATAGGTGGGTGACGTGAACGAGGTGCTCATCATCGGCAGCGGCCCGGCGGGCCTGACGGCGGCCATCTACGCCGCGCGTGCAGGGCTCGACCCACTGGTGATCGAGGGCTACGGCGCCGGCGGGCAGTTGATGAACACCACCGACGTCGAGAACTACCCCGGGTTCCCCGACGGGGTCGAGGGGCCCGAGATGATGCAGCTGTTCCGGCGCCAGGCGGAGCGGTTCGGCACGCGGTTCATCACCGCGGATGTGACCCGCATCGACTTCGCAGAGCACCCGTTCCGGGTGTGGGTGGGCGACGACGAGCACGCCGGCGACGCCGTCATCGTGTCCACGGGCGCGTCGGCGAAGTGGCTCGGCCTGCCGGGCGAGCAGCGCATGATGGGCCGTGGCGTCAGCGCCTGCGCCACCTGCGATGGGTTCTTCTTCAAGGACAAGCCGGTGGTGGTGGTGGGCGGCGGGGATACCGCGATGGAGGAAGCCCTGTTCCTCACCCGCATGTGCGAGAGCGTCACCGTCGTGCACCGCCGGGATGGGTTCCGGGCATCGTCCATCATGGCCCAGCGGGTGCTCGCGAACCCGACGATCACCGTGCGCTGGAACGCCGTGGTGGAGGATGTCGAGGGCGATCAGGTCGTCACGGGCGTCAAGGTGCGCGACGTGGACACCGGCGCGGAGAGCGTGATCCCCGCCGCCGCGATGTTCGTGGCCATCGGCCACCAGCCCAACACCGCACTGTTCGAGGGGGTGCTCGACATGGACGCCGAGGGCTATCTGAGCACCCGCTCGGGCACCACCCGCACGAATGTCGCGGGTGTCTTCGCGTGCGGGGACGTACAGGACACCGTCTATCGCCAGGCCGTCACCGCTGCCGGCACCGGCTGCATGGCGGCGATTGACGCCGAACGATGGCTCGAGGCCCGTGGGGCCGGAGCCCCTGACCATGTGGGCGCGGGCGCGCCCGCCGACTGACGAGGAGGCCTGATGGCGGACGTCATCGAGATCACCAGCGACACCTTCCAGGG
>SXQZ01000023.1 GCA_005792725.1 Actinomycetota bacterium | reverse complement strand
GCCGCGGGGCCGGCGCGCGGCGATGAGATGGCGGTGCCCGCGTCGGTCTCCGGGGGATGACCGGGCCCGTCCTCAGCCGCGATGCGCTCGACCCCGCGCGGCTGGTGGCGGCCGTGCACCGCCCCTCCCACGGTGCCACGGTGCTGTCCGCTGCCGTCACCCCGGCCACGGGGCCGGGACCGCGCGCCGTGGTGGCGCTCGCCTACGTGGCCGACGGCGATGCCACGGATGCGGTGGTCGCGGCCCTCGGGACCGAGGTCGCCGCACGGTTCGGGGCCGTGGTGTGTGTGCGCCACCGGATCGGGGAGGTGCCGGGGGGCGAGGTCGTGCGCGTGGTTGCGGCATCGGCACCGCACCGCGCCGAGGCGTTCGCCGCATGCCGCGTCGCCGTGGACGTCCTGGCGCGCGAGCTGCCGGTGAGGGTGCAGGAGATACGTGCCGACGGCACGCGCGAATGGCGCGACGGGGCGGCCCCCGCGATACCCTCCGGCGCATGAGTGATCAGGAACGTCGGCTCGATCCCGCCCGGGGACCGGGCGTCGGGGTTATCGAGGCCACTGACGAGTGGGTGGACGTCGAGGAGCATCTGTGGACCGATGACTCCGGGGACGACCTCGACGGCTGGTATTGCCTCTCCACCGATCCGTGGCCATGCCCGGCCGAGGGCTGTGGCTTCGTGGCCAACCACATCACCGCCGCGCATCTGGTGATCTGCTGGCCCGAGATGGACGACCCGAACCTGCTCACCCATGCCCAGATCGCCAAGGAGGTCGGGCGCAACCCGAGGGTCCGGGAATACGAAACGGGCATGGGGCCGGCGTGCTCGTACTACCAGTGGATCGCCGCGGGCCGACCCGTGCACGGCGTCCGCGGCGGGCAGGCCACGGCGCCCAGCGGCGCCGCGCCTCGCGGGTCGGGGCGCCGGTGATGCACGCCCGTCGGTACACACCGCCGGCTCCTGCGGCTCGGGGCCGGGTCCCGTCGGCCAGGTCCGCGGCGGGCGCCCGGTGCCTACCCCGGGCACGCGGTGGGGGGATTCCCCCGGGCCCGGTCGGCGAGCCGTTCCGGGGGGGCCCGTGACCCAGCGGGGCACGGGTGGCGGTGACTACAGCAGGCGGCGGGCCCGGAGGTCGGCGACGATCGCGCCCGTGAGAGCCCTGCCGATGAGCGCGGTCCTGCGCAGGAAGGCGTTGTCGTCAGGTGCGGCACCCACCTCGATCAGGACCCGCGACTGCGCGGTCGTGCGGTAGTAGCCGTAGAAGTGGTTCATGCGCCGGTTCGAATTCGTGGGCACCACCCCCCGGAACCGTCCGCCGGCGCCGTTGGCCGGTGTGAAGATGGCGCCGAGCGCCGACGCCACCCGGTGCGCGGTGGCTGCCGAGGTGCGCTGCACGAGGGGGCTCACGGTGGTCGCCGGGGTGCGGTGACGCGCGCTGTCGGGGTAAGGCATCGCGCGGCCCGTGCCGAAGCCCTGCCCGTGGTAGTAGTTCTCGTTGCCGCCGGCCACCGCGTGCCCCACCATCGCGGCTCCGCCCGGCGAGTCGTGGTGCACGCTCAGGAAGGTCGCGCCGCCCACGCCCAGCGGGTCCACCCGTGCCGCGAGGGCCCGGGCATCCACGCCCGCGGCCTTCAGACGCCGGATGATGTCGTCACGTACGCGGCGGGCGAACTCGGACTCGTCGCCGAACGGGTTGCCCGAGGCGCCGGTCTGGGCCAGGTAGCCCGGCTCCCCGGGGCTCAGGTGCCCGGCCTGCACCAGCACGACCGGCGGTGCGGCCATCGCCGCCGGCACGGCGAGCAGGGCCGTGGCGATGGTGGTGAGGAGTCGGCGCATCGGGTAAGAGGATGCCAGCGGCACCGGATCACCCGGCCCGCCGGGTTCCCCCTCACCCTCGCCGGCGCGAGCGGGTCACACGCGGGAACACGTCGAGGGCGAGGGAGCGCACGCGGTCCAGGATGAGCACGCCGTCGAGGTGGTCGATCTCGTGGAGGATCACCCGGGCCTCGAAGCCGGAGGTCCCGACCTCACGAACGACACCGTCCGGGTCATGGAACCGCACGCTCACCTCCACCGCGCGCTCGACGTTGGCGGTGACCTCCGGCAGGCTCAGGCAGCCTTCGCGGCCGGTCTCCGCACCCGAATGGGCGAGCACGACGGGATTCACCATCACAAGGGGGCCGTGGGCATCGGGTACCGCCGGATGCCCCGTGCAGTCCACGAAGCACACACGCCAGGCCTCACCCACCTGGGGGGCGGCGATGCCCGTGGTGCGTGGGAACGAGCGTGCGGTGTCCTCGAGGTCGCCGGCGAGTCGGCGGAGGGCGGGACCGAACGACCGTACCCCCGCGCAGGGGGTCTTGAGACGCCGGTCGGGGTAGATGACGACGGGGCGGATCAGAGGAGGCGCTCGGACTCGGCCTGCACCGAGACATCGAGCCCCGCAAGATCCGGGCAGTTCATCGCGGACTCGACGGCGCTGACCGGCATGCCCGAGGGCACCTCGGCCTCGATGCCGAGCACGTAGATGGGCGGAGTGCCCACCAGGCGGGAACTGAGGTCGACGATGTTCACGCCCGCGGCGGCGAGCGCCGAGGCCGCCCCATGCACGATGCCCGGCCGATCGGCCCCGTAGATCGTCACCACGCAGCGGTCGCCCCCCGGGTCCGTGTGTGCCGGCCCTGCCGCCCGCACGCCCAACGAGAGCCCAAGGCCCGCCGCCGTCGGCGCCACCAGGTCCGTGATCTCCCGCTCGGTGACCCGGTCGGGCACCTGAACGGCGAGGACCATCGCGAACGACCCGGCGAGGATCGATGCCCGGCAGTCCTCGACGTTGCCGTCGGCCTGAAGCAGGGCGCCGGTGACGGCCGCGACGATGCCCGGACGATCCTCCCCGACGATGCTCACGATGTACTCGCTCATGCGGCGAGCATAGGGGCCACCGCGGTACGGGGGCCACCACCCATTCCGCGGTGGTCCCCGGCGCCCGCCGCGGGCCCGGCGACGGGATCCCACGCGCGGGCGGGTGACCAACGGCGGCGGGGGGCCACCTATGATGGCGGCGTGAGCGGCCGCGCCTCGCTGAACCCCGCGCTGATGGTGACCGCCGCGCGGATCGTCCTGATCCCCGCGGTGATGGCGCTGATCCTCGTTGACGACGAGGGGGGCCGGTATTGGGCCTTCGCGCTCTACCTGGTGGCTGCCGCCACGGACTCGCTCGATGGCTGGCTGGCGCGGTCGCGGGGTGAGGTGACCGTGGCCGGGGCGTTCCTCGACCCGCTCGCCGACAAACTGCTGGTGTCGGGCGCCCTGCTGTGCCTCGTCGAGGTCGGGGACGTCTCGGCCTGGATCGTCATGATCATCATCACCCGCGAGTTCGCCGTCACCGGCCTGCGCCTCGTGGCGGTGAGGGAGAACCTGGTGATCCCGGCGAGCAGCCTGGGCAAGATCAAGACCCTCAGCCAGAACATCGCGATCGCCTGGGTCATCCTGAATGTCGGCCCGGTGTGGGTCGACAGCGTCCTGCTCTACATCGCGGTGGTGCTGACCGTGGTGTCGGGTGCGTACTACTTCATCATGGCGCGCCGCCGGCTCTTCGAGGGCCGTGTCCCCGCGCCCGACGTCTCGGGGGACCCGTGAACCCGGCGGTCGTCATCGTGGTTGCCTACCTGCTGGGCTCCATCCCGTTTGCGCTCATCGCCGGCCGCCTGAACGGCGTGGACCTGCGCACCGTGGGCAGTGGGAACCTGGGCGCCACCAACGTGTTCCGCACCCTGGGGCGCACCTGGGGCGTGGGGGTGATGCTCCTCGACATCGCGAAGGGCACCGCCGCCGTGCTCATCGCCGAGGCCCTCACGTCGAACCCCTGGCCACTCGTGGCGGGGGCCCTGGCGATCCTCGGCCATGTGTTCCCCGTGTGGACCGGGTTCCGGGGGGGCAAGGGCGTGGCGACCGGTGCGGGTGCGCTGATCGGGCTGGTGCCCGTGGCCAGCGGCGTGCTCCTGATCATGTGGGTGGTGGTGGTGATCCTGACGCGCTACGTGTCGGTGGCCAGCGTCGCGGCGGCACTCGCCGCCGCACCGCTCGCATGGGCGTTCGGCGCTCCGTGGCCGTACGTGGTGTTCATCGCCCTGATCGGGCTGTTCGTCATCGCCAAGCACCGCGGGAACATCCGCCGTCTCATGAACGGCACGGAGAGCCGCATCCAGTTCGGGCGCAAGGACGCACCCGGCGCGACGTAGGGGGCCGCGGCCTACGCCGGCCCGTCGAGCCAGTCCGTCAGGGTGAGGTGGGGCTGGGCATGGGGGCTCCCCGCGACCTCGGCGCGCATGTCACCGAGCAGGCCGTGGCGCTCGGCCACGACATCGTGGGTGTGGATCGTCTCGAAGTTCTCCTGGTGTGCCGACACGAAGGCGTTGCCGGGCAGCTCCGGGAACCGGGCGATGACCCCGGCGATCATGTCGCGCACGGAGTCCTCGACGAAGCGGGGCCGGCGGTGCGCCTTGTCCACCACGTAGAGCTCGTCCGGACGCTTGAGCAGTTCGTAGATCTCGGAGGACATGCCGTCCTCGACGATCTCGATGAGCGCATCCGCGGGGACGTTGCGGCGGTCGGGGCAGCCCACGAGCAGCGTGCCGCGGGCGCGCTGGTTGTGGGTGGCGATGGGCACCCGCGCCACGATCCGCCCGATCTCGTCGGGGCTGAACCCATCGGCGGCGAGGGCGGCCTCGGCCTGCTCGCGCATCAGGCCCTGGGCGCACGGGCATGCGTTCATCCCCTGGGCCGACACCCCGACCGCACGCCGGCTCGATCCGGCCCGGGCGCCGGCCGTGCCGATGAGCCCGTAGATCTCCTGAGTTGCGATGCCGGTGACGGGCGTGTGCTTCTCCACGGGGTAGCGCGCGTGGATGGTCACCATGCCGCGAATGGCGCCCTGGCGATCCACCACCCGGCGGGCGATCTGCTCGGCGAGGGCCTCGATGACGACGGCGCCGCCGCTGAACACCGCGTCAATGGCCTCGTTGACCTCCTCCTCGAAGCGCGACATGTGCACGCCCTTGTGGTCGGCGTCGAGGTCAACCACACACTCCACGGTGGCGTCCATGTAGTGCTCCGACCCGCCGAATCCCAAGGGGATCGCCTTCGCCGACCGCGTGACGCCCGCCCGTGACAGCCCGATGCGCGTGGACGGCGATGTGTCCTGCAGGTCGTGCGAGAACTGCAGGGGGTGGCTGTTCATCAGGAGGACAGCATCGTCTGCAACTCGCCTTCCTGGTACAGCTCCGTCACGATGTCGCACCCGCCGACCAGCGTGCCGGCGATGAAGAGCTGCGGGATCGTGGGCCAGCCCGACCACCCCGACAGCACCGTGCGCACCCTCGGGTCCTCGAGGATGTCGCGGGCGGCGTACTCCACGCCGACATGGTCGAGGATCTGCACCACGCGCATGGAGAACCCGCATGCAGGCGCGGCGGGGGTGCCCTTCATGTAGAGGAACACGCGGTTGGCCGCGACCTCCGCGGTGATCGCCTCGAGGATCTGGTCGTCGGTCAGGGTCGTGACGTCGCTCATCATTCCTCCGGGGCCCGCGTCTTGAGCGCGAGCGCGTGGATCTGGCCATCGTCGAGGCGCGCCTGCACGGCGGCGTAGACGGCCTTGTGCTGGTTGATCCGGCTCAGCCCCGCGAACTGCGGGGCCACGACGAGCGCGGACAGGTGATCCCCGCCGCCGTGGTCCTGCACCTCGACGTGGGCGCCCGGGAGGGCGGATTCGATCATGGTGCGGATCTCTGCGAGGTCAGCCATGGGCGGGAGGATAGGGGGTCATCCGCCGCGGAGCGCCGAGATCAGATCCGCAGGCCCGGGGACCGGTGCGCGGCAGGTGAAGCCGCTGCACACGTAGGCGGCGGGAGCGCCGCTGACCAGCGGCCGTCCGGCCAGCAGCGGTGCCGCGGCCGCCGCCCGCGGGTCGGCCGGGTCTCCCGCTGCGATCACCGCGTAGGGACCCGCATGCATGCGCGCGGCGTGGACGAGGGCGAGCGAGCGCGGGTCATCGAGCGCGCCGGCCACGGCCACCTCGACGGGGCGGGACGCCAGCAGGTCGGCGGTGGTGAGGGCGCGCGCGAAGGCCTGCGGCCACCTCGCGGCGTCACCGGCCACCACCCCCACGGCGCCGCGGGCGGCGGCGGCGTAGCGCGCGTCACCGGTGAGGAGGTGCAGGCGCGCCAGCACCCAGGCCGCCTGGGAGTTGCCGGCGGGCGACGGGTGATCCTCGAGGTCCCGGGTGCGCGCGATGAGCGCCGGGGCATCCGCGCCCGCCATGAAGAAGCCGGCGCCATCTCGATCGGCGAACAGGTCGAGCATCTGATCGGCCAGCGACCGGGCCGCCCGGAGCCACGCGGGGTCGAAGTCGGCCGCATAGAGGGCGAGCAGGCCATCGGCGAGGTCGGCGTGGTCGTCGAGCGTCGCCAGATGACGGGCGCCCCCGTCGGCGTGCACCCGCATCAGGCGACCACCCACGATCATCTCGTCCAGTAGGAACCGCGCGGCCTCTCCGGCCGCGCTCACCCAGTCCGGCCGCTGCATGACCATCCCGGCCTCGGCGAGCGCGCCGATGGCGAGCCCATTCCATGAGGCGATCACCTTGTCGTCGCGTGCGGGCGCCGGCCGCGCCGCGCGCGCCGCGTACAGCGCGTCCAGCGCGGGGCCGATGAGCGGGGAGTCGGGGCCCACGACCCGCAGGATGTTCCGGCCCTCGACGTTGCCCTGGCCGCTGACGCCGAAGCGGGCGATCACCGCCTCCGCGGATGCCCGGTCGAGCACTGCGCGGATCTCATCGGGGGTCCACGTGAAGAAGGCCCCCTCGCCACCGGGCGAGTCGGCGTCCTGGGCCGCGGCGAAGGCCCCGCCCGCGGTGCGCATCTCGCCGAGCAGATACGACGCGATGCGCCCGGCGACCACCCCATGGCGATCCTCACCGGTGACGCGCATGGCCAGGGCGTAGTCGCGCAGCAGCAGGACGTTGTCGTAGAGCATCTTCTCGAAGTG
>SXQZ01000022.1 GCA_005792725.1 Actinomycetota bacterium | reverse complement strand
GCCGAGGCCGCCGCACGCGCCATGTGCACCCGCCGCCGCGCCGCCGGCCGCTCCTACGCCAGCATCGTCCGCGCGAACGTCTTCACCATCTTCAACCTGATACTCGGGGCGTTCGCGGTCATCACGCTGATGTTCGGCGACTGGCGTGACGTGTTCTTCCTGGCGATCCTCGTCGTCAACACCATGATCGGCATCGCCCAGGAGGTGCGCGCGAAGCGCGCGGTCGAGCGCCTGGCCGCGCTCGTGGCCCCGACGGCACGGGTCGTGAGGGACGGGCGCGAGCGCAGGGTCGGGGTGGATGGTGTGGTGCCCGGCGACCTCCTGCTCATCGGGGCCGGCGACCAGGTCGTGGCCGACGGAACCCTGCGCACCGCCGACTCGCTGGCCATTGACGAGGCGGTACTCACCGGGGAGCCGCGCCCCGTCATGCGCGACGCCGGTGACCCGGTGAGGGGCGGGGCCTTCTGCGCCGAGGGCTCAGGGTCCTACGTGGCCGAGGCCGTCGGCGACGATTCCTACGCCGGGCGCGTATCGGGCATCGCCCGCTCGTTCCGGCATCCGCTGTCGCCTCTCCAGCGCGGGATGAACCGCCTGCTCATCACCATGGTGGCGATCATGATCCCGCTGGGTGCGGTGCTGGCGCTCGCCCTGTGGCGCAGGAGCCCCGACCTGGAGGAGGCCGTGTCCACGGCGACCGCCGCCATGGTGACGCTCATCCCCGAGGGGCTGATCCTGCTCGCGAGCATCACGTATGCCGTCAGCACCATCCGCATGGCCCGCCGGGGGGCCCTGGCCCAGCAGCTCTCGGCCATCGAGGCGCTGGCGTCGGCCGACATGGTGCTGGTGGACAAGACCGGCACGCTTACGACGGGCGAGGCACGCGTGGTGCACACGGAGGCGACCGACGCCAGCGGGGACGACCACCTGTGCGCGACCCTGGCGGAGTATGCGGCGTGCTGGCGGGATCACGACGAGACGGTCGCCGCCATCACCCAGGCCCTGCCCCATGAACCCCTCCACCCGGACGAGGTGGTGCCGTTCACCTCACGGCGCCGCTGGGCCGCGGTGCGACTGGGTGACCGCGTGCTGGCCCTCGGCGCCCCCGGCGTGATCAACCCCGGCCCCCTCGCCGACGCGGTGCACCGGGAATCCCTGCACGGACGGCGCGTGCTGGTGCTGGCCTCCGGGTCCGGGCCGCTGGGCGCGCCCGGGCCGGACGACCCACCCGCCGCCGCGCTGCGTGCGATCGGCCTCGTGTCACTCGCCGAGACCCTTCAGCCCGACGTGAAGGGCGCCGTGGAGTTCCTCGCCCGCGAGGGCATCCCCGTGCACGTGGTGTCCGGCGACGCGCCCGCGACCGTGGGCGCCATCGCCGCGGACTGCGGCATCCGCTCGAGCGCGCCGATCCTCGCATCGGAACTGCCGCACGACCCCGCAGCCCTCTCGCGCGTGGTGACCGGTGCCGGCATCATCGGGCGCGCCACCCCGGACGACAAGGAGCGCATCGTCGCCGCCCTCGCCGCCGAGGGCTACAACGTCGCGATGATCGGCGACGGGGTCAACGACGTGCCCGCCCTCAAGCGCTCACGCGTCGCGATCGCGCCCGGGGAGGCGACCCAGATGGCACGGGCCGTGGCCGACATCGTCATGGTGCGCGGCGGATTCGCATCGCTCGCCCCGATGATCCTCGAGGGCCGCCAGGCGCTGCGCAACCTCCAGCGCGTGACCAAGCTGTTCGTGGCGAAGTCGTTCCTCGCCGCGTTCCTGATCCTCACCATCGGGCTCGTGCCCACCACGTACCCGTTCCTCCCCCGGCACCTGACCCTCCTGTCATTCCTGACCGTGGGCATCCCGGCGTTCTTCCTGGCCCTCGCGCCCAGCACCGGGGCGTGGAAGCGGCGCGACTACCTCGCATCCACATTCCGGTTCGCCCTGCCGGCCGGGGTCGCCGCCGGGCTCGGAGTGGTGGCGGCGTACCTGTTCGCGCTCAACGTGATGCTGCAGGACATCCCCGTCGCCCGGACGGTCGCGGTGACGGCGCTCATGGCCATCGGCCTCTGGCTCGTTCTCATCCTCGAGGTGTCGGGGGTCCGGCGCAGCGCCTGGGTCATCGCCATGTGCGCGGCCATGGCGGGCCTGTACGCGATGGTCATGCTCATCGGGCCGCTGCGCGACTTCTTCGCGCTCACGACCATCAGTGCCCTCGACGTCGTGGTCGCCCTCGGCGGCGCCGCGATCACGGCCACGGGCCTCTGGATGCTCGACCGCCGGTTCCGGCCGGAGCCGCTCCGCGGACCCCTCCCCGGCTGGCTCGCCCGGATCGTCCCGGCCTCTCTGCGGGCCGACGGCGATCCGGCCGCTGGCGACGACTGAACGGCGGCGGTCGTCCGGTCAGTCCACGGGCCTGCCCCCGCGCAGGTCCGGATGGTGGCGGATCAGCCGCTCGTCGAGGTCATCCAGTTCGCGGGCGCGCACCACGCCCGGCAGGGCCCCCACCCGCGCGTAGTGATCGGCCACGGCCGCGCCGCCCAGCGTGATGTCGTCGTAGTAGTTGGCCCAGCCGACCAGCATGTACGCGTAGATGTCCGGGACGCCCGGGCGCTCACCCGCCAGCCACTCGCGCGTGGCGAGCCACGCCTCCAGGTGGTCGCCGTGGCGCGCCATGTCCTCGCGGCCGCGTGACTC
Organism: Actinomycetota bacterium; assembly: GCA_005792725.1. Classification (GTDB taxonomy): domain Bacteria; phylum Actinomycetota; class Thermoleophilia; order Miltoncostaeales; family Miltoncostaeaceae; genus SYFI01. Next base: position 1,234 of record SXQZ01000022.1, on the reverse strand, counting down.
CAGGGATCGCCGCGCCGACTCGTCGTCGGTGAAGTGGAACGCGGCCATGATGGGCCACCACCCCACGTGCAGGGTATTGGCGCACCAGGTGACCCAGCGGTAGTGATCGGCGCGGGCCGCCGTGCCGATCGGGGGCGCCAGGCCCGCGTCGGGGAAGCGGTCGCCGATCCAGAGCAGGATGGCACCGGTCTCCGCAAGGCACACGTCGCCGTCACGCAGGGCGGGCACGCGCATGAGCGGGTTCACCGCGGCGAAGCCCGGGGCCTCCGCCCGGCGGCGGGGGTGCACGTCCACCACCTCATACCGGGCGCCCGCGCACTCCAGCGCCGCGCGGGCCACGAACGACGAGGATCCGGTGATCTGGAACAGGGTGATCATGTGTCCCCCTCCGGGAGGTCCATCAGCAGGCGTGCCACCGCGCCGTAGTCGAGGGCGCCGTCCACCTGGGAGAACAGGTGCGCGGCAGGGTCACCGATGGCGAGCGGGTGCCCGGCCAGCCCGCGCGCGTGCCCCAGATCCTTGCGCAGGTCGCGGGCACGGAAGCCCGGACGGTGGTCGCCCGCGAAAACGCGGGGAAACAGGTTGCGCAACTGCCACGAGTCCCCCGACGAGGCCATCACGACCCGGGCGAGCACCTCGGGGGGCACGCCCGCCCGCTGGCCGATGCCGAATGCCTCGGCCGTCCCCGCACTGATCACGGCCACCAGCAGGTTGTTCACCAGCTTCGCCACCAGGCCGGACCCGACGGGCCCGCAGTGGACGCGCTTGGCCGGATCCCCGATGAGGTCGAGCACAGGGGCGGCGGCGGCCAGACCCGCCTCGCTCCCCCCGCACATGACGGCAAGGGTCCCGGCCGCCGCGCCCGGCGGGCCGCCGCTGACCGGGCAGTCGAGGTACTCGCACCCCCCGGCGGCGGCGAGGGTGGCGGCCTCGCGGGCGGCGGCCGGGGCGATGGTGGACGTGTCGATGATGATGGGTGGCGGGGCGGGGGCCGCCATGATCTGGCGGACGACGTCGAGCACGTCACCCGAGTCGGTGACCGAGAGCAGTGCGACCGCGCGGCCATCCACGGCGGCGGCAACGTCGGGCGCCGTCGCGGCGGGCAATCCGGCCGCCGTGCCCGGCGTACGTGCGAACACCGCGACCTCGTGGCCGCCGGCCGCGATGTTGCGGATCATCCCGCTGCCCATGAGGCCCGCGCCCACGACGCCCACTCGCATGCCGGGCACCCTAG